>JAFAWZ010000101.1 GCA_019241495.1 Acidimicrobiales bacterium
GGCCAACACGCTCGTGTACTCGCGCGGCCGGGGGATCGTGTTGAACGAGCCGACGGTTATCGCTCTCAACTCGCGGACCCAAGACGTGCTCGCCATGGGCCACGAGGCCTGGCAGATGATCGGCCGCACCCCGGGTTACATCGTGGCCGTCCGCCCGTTGCGCAAGGGAGCGATCACCGACTTCGACATAACGCAGCGCATGATCCGCTTGCTGCTGCAGCGGGCCGGGGTCTCGCGGTTCAACCGGCCGCGCGTGCTGATCTGCGTGCCGTCAGCCATTACCGAGGTCGAGCGGCGAGCGGTGGAGGAAGCGGCCCGGGGGGCGGGGGCCAACGGTGCCTACCTGATCGAGCAGCCCATGGCCGCCGCGATCGGGGCCGGCCTTCCCATCCACGAGCCGCTCGGGAACATGGTCGTGGACGTCGGCGGCGGAACCACGGAGACCGCGGTGATCTCCTTGGGCGGGATCGTGTCTCTCGAGGCCATCCGGGTCGGCAGCTTCGACATCGACGCCTCGATCCAGAGCTACGTCCGGCGCGAGTACGGCATCGCGGTCGGGGAGAGGACGGCGGAGGAGATCAAGCTCGCCATCGGGTCCGCCTGGCCTTCCGACGACGACACCATCAAGGCCGAGGTGCGCGGCCGCGACCTCATGTCGGGGCTGCCGAAGACGGTGATATTGGCCCCCGACGAAGTGCGCGAAGCGATCGAGGAGCAGGTCGGCGCCATCGTCGACTCGGTCGTCAAATGCCTCGGCAACTCGCCTCCCGAGCTGGCCCAGGATCTGATCAGTCAGGGCATCAACCTGGTCGGCGGCGGCGGGATGCTGGCCGGTCTCGACCGCCGCTTGGAGGCCGAGACCTCGCTGCCCGTCAACCTGGTCGACGCACCCCTCGAGTGCGTGGTGCTCGGGGCCGGCAAGTGCCTCGAGGAGTTCGACGCGGTAAAAGACCTGTTCATGAAGTAGGCGCCCGCCGGTCGCCGCTCAGGTCCTCGGCGGCCTGGCGAACCTGCCAATCCCGGTCCAGGAGGGCCCGTTCCAAGGCTGCGTCCACGTCGGGTCCTTCGTAGGCGGCGAGGGCCAGTACGGCCCGCCTCCGCACGGCCGGCTTGTCTGCCAGGGCGGCGAGGATGGAAGCGCAGCCCCAGGGCGCGCCGATGGCTCCGAGCGCGGCGACCGCCGCCTCGCGGCACAGAGCATCGCGGTGACCGCTGGCCACGCCCGCCAGGGTGTTACCGGCCCGGTCCTCGGCGGCGACCGCCGGGCCCAGCTCCCCAAGGGCGAAGCACGCGGCCTCCACCACGCCCGGATCGGGGTCGTCCAATAGGGCGGCTATCACCTGCGCCATCACCGATCCGAGGGCGGCGCCGACCTCGGCGGCCCGGGCCCGCACCTCCGGGGCGGGATCGCAAAGCCCGGCCTCGACTTCGCCCCGGTCGAGGTGGCCCAGGCGCAAGAGAGCGCCGAGAGCGGTTGCTCGGACGGACGGCATCTCATCACGCAGGCCGGCCCGGGCGGCATCGATATCCCCACAGTGTCCGGCCACGGCCACCTCGCGGCGCCGGCGGGTCGCGTCTCGATCGGGGCCGGGCACTTACGACGAGGCTTGATGGATGGCGGAAGCGACCGCCCAGAACACCAGGCCCAGCGCCGACGCGACGGCCAGGCCGAGGCCCAGCGAGACCACGATCAGTCCCATGGTCGCCCGGACGGTGCGCACCGTATGGCCCGGTCCGGCCTCCAGGTGCACCCGGCCAGGCGGCCGCGGCTCGGCGGTTCTCCTGCGGGGCGGGGAATCGGCGGCCGTCGGCTCGGGTGCCCACTTGGCGACGTGGCCGGCTGGCCCCGTGCTCGTCGCGCCGTTGCTGATCGGCTCGTGGCGGACGCGTCGCGAGCGCGATCCTGCTCCGGCCTCAACAGCTGCCACCGGCTCGCCCCACGGCGACGGGTCTCGTGAGGGTCCGGTCACGCCCGGTGGATCCCTGAACCGGCCGGCCACATGGCAGGCTGTCCCCGCTTGCGGCGCCCCTCGGCGCCCTGTCGTCCGGAGACAGTCCACGTGATCACTACTGAAGAGATGCTACAAGACCAGCCCGGGAATTCCCCGCGCCGGTCCTGGCCCTCCCATCGGGCGGTTGGGATCACCTCTCTGGTCGTGGTGGGCTTGTTGATCGCAGGCGCCCTCGGGTTGGTTTGGGTGGGGTCACGCGGCTACTACGCGCTGGCGCCGGGAAGCGCGCCTGTAGTGTCCGATCAATCGACGTGCCGTTCGGTCGGCGCCGGTTCGTTCGGCCTCCCGAACGGCAAGCCGTGCGTGCGCCTCATCCTCCCGGCCGGCCAGAACGCATCTCTCGACGGTTCCATCATGATGGTGGATGTCCTGGTCGGCCCGGCGACGCCGTGGGACTACCTTTTGTCCAAGATCGGGCTGCTGCACCATGTGCGGGATGGCACGGTGCTCGTCCCGAATGCCGCCATCCTCGGTAACACCCCACCGTCGCAGCTCGGCTGCCAGAACACGCAGCAGATGATCGACGCCACCCAGGCGGCGCGGGTGGTGGCGTTGCGCCGGCTCGGGTACACGGTCAAGGAAGACGATCAGGGTGCCCAGGTCGACCAGGTGGGGTCGGGCACCCCGGCCGCGGCGGCCGGGGTTAGGTGCAGTGACGTGATCACCGCCGCCAACGGGAAGCCGGTCAACACGGCCGCCGACCTGGTGGCGGCGGTCCGGGCCCTCGCGCCCGGGACGACGATGGAGCTCAGCATCCAGAGACCCGGCTCGTCAGGTGCGTTTGACACTGTGCATCTGACCGCCCGGTTGGGGGGGACGCCGGCGGAGGGCGACCAGCCGGCCAATCCCTCGCCAGCCTTCCTCGGGATAGCCACCGAGACTCGCGCCTCGTTCGTCTACCCGTTCCCCCTCGACGTGCAGGTCGGCCAGATTGGCGGGCCGTCGGCCGGCCTCGCCTTGACCCTCGGGATCATCGACTCGCTCACCAAGGGCCAGCTGACTGGCGGCCTGCGGGTCGCCGCCACGGGCACCATGGACCTGGAGGGCAACGTGGGCGACGTCGGCGGGGTGGCCCAGAAGGCCGTCGCGGTGCGCAAGGCCGGGGCTCAAGTCTTCTTCGTTCCTCCCCAGGAGCTGGCTCAGGCCAAGAGCGAGGCCGGCTCCATGAAGGTCTACGCGGTGTCGACCCTCACCCAGACCCTGGACGACCTTCACAGCCTCGGAGGGCAGGTACCGGCCGGCTCGGCCGCTCAGAACGGCTCAGGGTGAGCGCGTCGCTGTCATTGACCGAGGCGCAGGTGCAGTTTGCCGCCGAATTCGTGACACTTGTTGTGACAGCATCTGCGCTGACCCTGGTGGTGCTCCTCCCTTTTCGTCAGCAGCGGGTCAGCGCGTTCGCCGGGGTGCGGGCTGCGATCGCGGCCGGCTGCCTCACCGTTCTGGCGGCCGCTTCGTTCGCCCACGGCTCGCTGTTGGTGGCCGGGCAACCGGTCGAGTGGCTGGGAGTGGGCCGGGCCGTGGCGGCTGCCGGGTTGTTGGTGGCTTTCCCGTACCCGATCGCCTCGAAGACGGCCCGGCCGATCGCCCGGCGGGGACTGGTCGTCCTGCCGTTGTGCCTGGGCGTGCTGGCGTGGGCCGCGGCCGGGCTCACCGAGGCTCTGAGTGGATCTCGCGGCGTCGCCGACGGCCTTCTCATGGGCGGATCGCTGCTGTCCATCGTCACCTTGATGGTGGCGGCGCAACGATCGATCTCGGTCAAGATTGGGGCGAGCGGGGCTGTCTCGCTCCTCCTGGTCGTCGTGGTGCTGGCCCTCGCCCTGTCAGCGGTCATCTCGTCCTCCGTGCAGCATGACGAGCTCAACCGCCTGGCGGCGCGGGCCGGGATAGAGAAGGCCGCCATGTCAGACCCGACGCAGGTGGCTTCGGCGGCCCGGCTGTTCGAAGCCGATCTGGCCGGCTACTTCAGCGTCGATGGGCCCGGGACGGCCAGCAACCCGCTGGTGGCCTTCGCCTCCGCCGACCCCGTTCAGAGATCCGGGGCGGAAAACCAGATAGCCCAGCGCCTCGACGAGCTGGCCAACCTGGCGCACATCGGTGACCTGGCCTATGCGGACCCGACCGGGACCGTTGTCCTGCCTGCCGGCACCCGGCCGGCCCGCTTCGCGGGCGTGGCCGGGCTCATGCCGGCGGGGTGCGCGGCCGGCGAGCAAGGCTTGTTCCTGCAAGGCGGTCAGGCCGCCCTGGCCGCCTCTTCGCCGGAATGCACCACGGGCAACACGTTTATCGGCGCGGCGATCGCCATCACGCCACTCGACGACGGCTTCCTCGCCCAACGCCACCAGGTCGACCCATCCGTGTCGCTCGCGCTGGTCTCGGGCCGCACTGTGCTGGCCCGAGCGGGGGCCATATCGGACCCGGCTTCCGTAGCGGCCCGCTACGGCGCGTCTGGTGGCGAATCGATTGCTGAGGCGGTCGGCGGTCAGTTCGTGAGTGTTGCCAACCTCACTCTCGCCAACCGCGGTGTTGCCAACCCGAGCGTCGGGCTACGTCTGGTTCTCGCCACCCCGTCCACGATCGTGATGTCCACTCGCGATCGGCTGCTTCGCACCTTGTTCCTCATCGCATGCGGAGGCACCATCTTGGCCCTGGGGCTGGCCGTCCTCACTGGCGACCGGATAACCGCCGGGCTGCGCCACCTCACCGAGACTGCAGCCCGCATCCGCCAGGGAGACACGAGGGTCCGGGCCGGGGTCGCCGGGGACGACGAGGTCGTGGCCCTGGGTTCGGCCTTGGACGACATGGTCGACTCGCTCGCCGCCCAGTCGGCCTCGCTGCAGGCCGCGGCCGAGGACGAGGCCCGCCTCCGCAACCGCCTCGAGGCCGTGGTGGCGGGCATGACCGACGCGCTCGTCGCAGTCGACCACGACGGGCGGATCACCGACTTCAACCAAGCGGCAGAGGCGCTGATCGGTAGACCGGCAGAGCAGGTCCGCGGGGCTCCAGCCGAGGAGGTCGTGCGGCTGGTCGGCGACGACGGTCGTCCAGTCGAGCCGCGCCTGTTCGTGACCGGGGGCCGGCCGATGAAGCTGGCCGGGTCGGTGGCCGGTCCCGCCGGGGATGTTCCTGTGGCTCTCTCCACGGGACCGCTTCGAGGCCCGGCCGGCGAGCTGGTCGGCACGGTGGTCGTGCTGCGGGACCTGCGCCACGACCAGGAGATCGAGCGCATGAAGACCGAGTTCCTGTCCCGAGTGGGCCACGAGCTGCGCACCCCGTTGACGGGGATCATCGGCTACGCCGACATGCTGTCGCGCCGCGAGGTGCCGCCCGAGCGATCCCGGGCCTGGCACGACGAGATCCTCCAATCGGCCCGGCGCCTGCTGCGCATCGTCGAGATGCTCGAGTTCTTCGCCTCGGCCGGGGCGGGGCGAAACGTGATGCGCCCCGAGCCGGTGGACGTGGCCGCCCTGGTGGGCGCCATAGCCTCGGCACGGGCTCCCCACCTGCCTGCTCATCTCACCCTCGGTCGCCGCATTGCCCGGGAGCCGGCCCTCGTTGCCGCCGACCGGCGGTGGTTGAGTCTGGCGGTCGAGGAGCTGCTGGACAATGCCGTCAAGTTCTCACCCGACGGAGGGCGCATCGGGGTACGGGTGGCGCGGACCGCCGACCACATCGAGGTCTCGGTGTCAGACCAGGGCCTGGGCATGAGCGCCGACCAGTTCGACGCGGCGTTCGGGGAGTTC
>JAFAWZ010000130.1 GCA_019241495.1 Acidimicrobiales bacterium
CGTCTCCCACCACGTGCTCAGTGAGGCGTCGTAGCTGTCGAAGTCATCGTGGTAGCGGCTTTCGAGGTAATCGCGATACGAGCCTCTCGGGATGCCGGCGTGGCAATCGGAGGAGATGATGAGGACGCGGTCGGTGCCGGCATCCGATGGTTGGTTGGACATGGCTTCAGACCCTTTCCCCAGAGGTTGTCCTGATGGCTCACACAGTGGGTACCGACTCGGTGTCGCGACCCGAGCGCAGCACCTGCCCGGCGGCTCCCCCGACCAGCTCGCCGTTGCGCACAGTCTCCACACCGTTGACGAACACGTGCTCCACGCCGGTCGGGGTCGAGTAGAGCCGGCCCGCGCCACCCGGCAGGTCGGTGCGGATGGCCGGCGGGCTGACATCGATGGTTCGGGGATCGAACACCACGACGTCAGCCGCCCATCCCTCGCGCAGCTGGCCCCGCCCCCGCAGCCCGTAGAGCCGCGCCGGTGCGTCGGCCAGCATCCTCACCGCCTCTTCGAGGGGCAGCAAGGCCCGGCGCCGGACCATCTCGGCGAGCACCCGGGCCGGATAGTCGAAGCTGGCGATCATGTCGACGTGTGCCCCCGCATCCGAGGCGCCTACCACGACCCGGGAGGCCGGCCAGATCTCGGCGCGGGCCTTCCAGTCGTCGTCGGTCAGAACGGGTGCGTCGGTGCCGAACCGGGTCATCAAGCCATCGGCAAACGCGATCTCCCACATCACGTCCCATGGGTCACGGCCCTGCTCCTCGCCGATCTCACCAAAGGTCCGGCCTTGGTACTGCTCGTTCTCCGGGGAGATGACCTCATATACCCGTAGGGCCGGCCAGTCGGCGAAAGCCCGCAGCTGGTTGTCCTCTCGCGCCGCGTTCTTCCTCAGCTCGGCCCGCAGAGCGGGGTCGCGCAACGCCTCGATCTTCTCGGGGAGCGTTAGGCTCATGACCGGTTCCCAGCCCGGGAAGACATCGAAGACGAATCCACTCCCCAGCGACAGACGGGATCCGTTCGACGAAGCCCCCGCCACGGCCACGATCCGTCCCCCTTTTTCCTTGGCTGCATCAGCGGCCCGTAGCAAGTCCCCGGCCGACGCAAGGCTGGCGCTCGATACCGATAAGACGTTCCAGTTGAGCGAACGTCCGGCTATCGCGGTCATGTCGACCATGAGCTCGACGTCGTCGTCTGTGAACGCGTGGGCCACAGTCGGGTTCCATTGGATGACCGTCCCCTCGGTGCGCCCTACGGTGGCGGCGAGAGCGAGGATCTCCTCCCTGGCCGCGTGCCGCGACGGCACCGGTACGCCGTCGGCGTCGTTGTGGGCCCGCGTCCCCGACGAAGAAAACCCAAGGGCGCCGGCATCGAGCGACTCTCGCAGCAACCTGTCCATGGCAGACAACTCGGCGGCCGTGCACTCCCGGCGGACCGCGTCGGGGCCCATGGCGATACGGCGCAGGGTCGAATGCCCGACCATGAACCCGACGTTGACGCCGACATGGCCGTCGAGGCGGCTGAGATAGCCGTCGAAGGTCGTCCAGTCCCACGGCACGCCGGTCCGCAGTGACTCGATGGGCATGGCCTCGACGCGAGCCAGCATCTTCATCAGGTAGTCCCGCTCCGACGCCGCCTCCGGCAGAGGAGCAATAGTGAAGCCGCAGTTGCCGCCGATGACGGTCGTGATGCCGTAAAGGGACGACGGGGTCAGATGCGGATCCCAGAAGACCTGGGCGTCGTAGTGGGTGTGGATGTCCACGAAACCGGGGCAGACGACCTTCCCCTGGGCGTCGACCTCACGCGCCGCTGTTGCGTCCACACGACCGAGGCCCGCGATCCTTCCGTCGCTGATGGCCACGTCGCGGACTTCTGCCCGCTGCCCCGTTCCGTCGGCTACGAGGCCATTGCGGATCACCAGATCGATCATTCGAGCTCCTTACCTGTCATATGTCGAAGAGAACGTGGATGTACGGCGGCGAGGGGAACCCGACGCCGCTGCGCACGTACGGTGGCGGCGCCTCCGGATCGAGCCGCAGATTGGTGAGCCGGTCGAGCGCCACGTCGAGCGACACCTTCATCTCGCAGCGGGCGATGTGCATGCCCAAACAGGCGTGCGGGCCGTACCCGAAGATGCCCCGGGGCAGGACAGGCCGGGTTATGTCGTACTGCTCGGGTTCCGGATAGCGCTTCTCGTCGCGGTTGTGGGCCGAAACGTGGGCCGCCACCACCGTGCCCCGCGGTACCGGGCAGCCTCCGACCTCGGTGTCGTCGGTCGCCACCCGCAAGAACGACGAAGCCGCGCTGTTGTGCCACCGGAGGGCCTCGTCGGCCGCCCGGGACAGGAGCTTACGGTTGTGGCGTACCAGCTCGAGCTGGTCGGGATTGGTCAGGACCCCGAGGAACATCGTGCTCGCCCCGGCGAAGGTCGTATCCGCGCCCGCCGGGGTCAGAAGGACCAGGAACTTGTACAGCTCGTCGTCTGTCAGCTTGCGCCCGTCGAGGTCGGCGTGCACCAGCACCGACAACAGGTCCTCGCCTTGGGGCCGGCTCCGGGCCGCGGCCAGGTGGGGGTCCAAGAAGCGTTGCACCCGCCGTTCCCATTCGTCGTCGAAACCGCTCCCGAGGGTCGCGCTGCCTGGGAAGGCCAGGCCCACGAACTCGTCATGCTGCTCCTCTGGTATACCGAGGAGCACCCGGATCACGTGGAACGGGAAGTGACTGGTGTAGTCGCGCACGAGATCGGCCCGACCTTTCGGGGCGATGGCATCGACGAGGCGGTGCATGAGAGGCCGTATGAGGGTCGTCTCCCAGCGGTCCACGGCCGCCGGGGCGAAGGCATCCTTCACCATCTCGCGGTACTTCCGGTGCTCCTCGCCGTTCATTGACAGGATGGTGTTGGCGAAAGGGCCGCCCGGGCCCGGCTTCATGAAATGGGCTGCGTCTCGCATCACCTGGGCGACCTCGTCGTGACCCCACGCGATGTACATGTCACCGGCCGCCCCTCCGTAGGCGCCCCGCTGAGGTCCGAGCAGGCCGGGCACCTCCTCGCCTGTGACCGCCTCGAACGGGCAAGCCCTGCGGTGCTCGGCCCACATCTCCTGCTGCTCCTCGGCGTCGATGCCTCGGACCTCCACCAGCTCGCGCTCCAAGCGGGCCCGGTTGACGCCGATCACGTCAGCCATGGCGCTGGCCGGCCCCGGCTCCGGTCATCGCGGTGCTCCACATAACGTGCCTCCCCTCGGGCCGACGCCCTTCCACCAGATCCTAAGCGCGGACCCGCATCCTCCTCGTATCCTGGGTACGCAGTCGAACGTTTCGCAATGAGGATCCTCACAGACGGGAGAGTTGGAATGCCGAGTCGCAAGGAACTGTTCATCGGGGGCAAGTGGGTCGCTCCGGAGTCCGGTGACACCCTGGAGGTCGTCAACCCCCGCACCGAGGAGCCATCGGGACAGGCCCCCATCGCCACCGCGGCCGAGGTGGACGCCGCCGTGGCGGCCGCCAGAGCCGCCTTCGAAGGCCCGTGGCGGGCGGTGCCGTTCGAGCAGAGGGTTGCGGTGCTCGAGAAGGCACGCGACGGCATCGGGCGGCGCACCGACGAGATCGCCGAGGCCATGGAGGCCGAGCAGGGAGCGGTGGCCGCCGCGGCCCGGGCTGGGCTCATCCCGGCCATCATGCGCATGATGGACGTGGCCATCGACTGCGCCCGCCAGGTCCCGACCCGCGAGGTCAGGCGCGACGTTCAGGGCGCGGTGCTCGTCGCCCAGGAGCCCAAGGGTGTGGTCTCGGCGATCGTCCCCTTCAACGGTCCCCTGCCCATCGCGGTGCTCAAGTCGGCCCCCGCTCTCCTCGCCGGCTGCCCCGTAGTCCTCAAGGCCTCGGAGCTGACCCCCCTCTCGGTGTTCTACCTGGCC
>JAFAWZ010000308.1 GCA_019241495.1 Acidimicrobiales bacterium
CGGGTTCGGGACCGTGTTGTCCGGCTCGCTTTTCGATGTGTTCCCCGGCCGGGTGCTGAACACTCATCCCGCCCTGCTGCCCGCGTTCAAGGGTTGGCACGCGGTGCGCGACGCCCTCGCCTACGGGGTAAAGGTCACCGGCACGACCGTCCATATCGCCACCGAGGAGGTGGACGCGGGACCGATCCTGGCCCAAGAGACGGTACCGGTCGAGGAGGGCGACACCGAAGCGACCCTCCACGAACGGATCAAAGAAGTGGAGCGCCGGGTGTACCCCGAGGCGATCCGGCGCTTCCTGGCCGGCCTCGGGACGACAGGCCGAAACGAGCGAGGAGAGACGGGATGAGGGTCCTGCTGTCGGTGTACGACAAAACGGGGCTGGAAGACTTCGCCGCCGCGCTGGTGGAGCTGGGTCACGAATTGATAGCCAGCGGCGGAACCGCGGCCGCCCTCGGGTCCGCCGGTGTGGCCCATCGAACGGTGGAGAGCATCACCGACGCTCCCGAGATGCTCGGAGGCCGGGTGAAGACCCTGCATCCCAGGCTGCACGGGGGGATCCTCGCCGACTTGGGCCGCGCCGACCACGTGGCCGACCTCGAGGCCCAGGGCATCGAAGCCATCGGGATGGTGGTCTGCAACCTCTACCCGTTCCGGTCCAACCCCTCGATTGAGCTGATCGACGTGGGAGGCCCGACCATGGTGCGGGCCGCGGCCAAGAACTGGGCTCATGTCGGCTCGGTCGTGGACCCCGCCGACTATCCCGCCGTCTTAGAGGATCTGCGAAGGGACGGGGTGCTCAGCGAGGCGCTGCGCCGACGCCTGGCCGCCGCCGCCTTCGCCCACACCGCGGCCTACGACGCGGCCATCGCCAACTGGTTCGCGGGTCAGATCACCAACAACCTTCCCGATTCGTTACACCTGTCCCTCGAGAAGGCCCAGACCCTCCGCTATGGCGAGAACCCCCACCAAGGGGGCGCCCGTTACCGGGTTACCGGCGAGCGCAGCTGGTGGGACGAGGTCGTCCAGCACGGCGGCATGGAGCTGTCGTACCTGAACCTGTACGACGCCGACTCGGCCTGGCGCCTGGCCCACCAACTGAAGGACCTGGGCCGGGCCGCGGCCGTGGTGGTGAAGCACGCCAATCCTTGCGGCGCGGCAGTGGCCGACGATCTCCTCACCGCCTATGACCGGGCCTTCGAGTGCGACCCGATGTCGGCCTTCGGCGGGATCGTGGCCCTGACCGAGCCCGTCACTGAGTCCGTGGCTGCCGAGATGGTGAGCAACCCCAAGGCGGACGTGTTGATCGCGCCGTCGTACGGCCCGGCCGCCCTCGACCTGTTGCTGACCAAGCGGAAGAACATGAGGATCCTCCAAGCTCCCCCTCCCGGCGAGGACCACTGGCACCTGCGCCAGATCTCGGGGGCGTGGCTGGTCCAGGATCCGTACCGCTTCGCCTCTACCCGTGAGGACTGGCAGGTAGTCACCCGGGCCCAACCGACTGACGAGAACTGGCGCGACCTGGAGTTGGCGTGGCGGGTCTGCGCGGCCGTGAAGTCGAACGCCATCGTGCTGGCCGCCAATGGCACCGCGTACGGAATTGGCGGCGGGCAGCAGAACCGGGTCACCCCCGGGGAGATTGCCGCGGCCCGGGCCGCGGGTCGGGCCAAAGGGGGGGCGGCGGCCAGCGACGCGTTCTTCCCCTTCCGCGACGGCCTGGACGCCTGCGCCGCGGCGGGGGTGGCAGCCGTCATCCAGCCGGGTGGGTCGGTCAGCGACGAGAAGGTGATCGCGGCCGCCGACGAGCACGGCCTGGTGATGGTGTTCACCGGAGAGAGGCAGTTCCAGCACTGATGAGCGACCTTGGGGAGCGAATCAATGTGACAGATCGGCGGGGGTTAGGCCGGTGAGCGCCCAGATCATGGCCGGCGCGCCGGTCGCGGAGGCCGTCCTGGCCGACGTCACCGAGCGGGTGGCCAAGCTGGCCGCCCAGGGCCGCGCCGTGGGGCTGGCGACCGTGCTGGTGGGTGACGATCCGGCCAGCGCCGGCTACGTCGCCAAGAAACACGAAGCCTGTGAGCGGGTCGGGATCGTCTCGGTGGATGTGCGCATCTCGGCCGACCAGAGCCAAGCGGACCTGCTCACCGCCTTGCGGCAGCTCAACGCCGACCCCGCAGTCGACGGGTACATAGTGCAGCATCCGGTCCCCCCCGGCTTCGACTTCAACCAGGCCGTGGCCGCCATGGACCCGGCCAAGGACGCCGACGGTCTCCATCCGACCAACCTGGGCCTGCTCGCCCTCGGCGAGGCGGGCTCGCCCCGCCCCTGCACCCCACTCGGGATCCAGGCCATGCTCCAGCACTACGGCATCGAGGTGGCCGGCCAGGACGTGGTCATCGTGGGCCGGGGACCGACGCTGGGCCGACCTTTGTCAGTGCTGCTGTCCCTGAAGGAGCCCGGCGCCAACGCGGCAGTGACCGTGGTGCACACCGGGGTACCCGACTGGGCCGACTTCACCCGGAGAGCCGACATCGTCGTCGGCGCGGCAGGTAGCCCGAACATGATCGGGCCGGACGTGATCCGGCCCGGATCGGCGGTGATCGGAGGCGGGCTGACATGGGAGGGCCGCAAGGCTTTCTCCGATGTGGACGAGTCCTGTGCGAAGGTGGCCGGCTGGGTCACGCCCCGCCTCGGCGGCGTGGGCGTGACTACCGTGGCCATGCTCCTGCGCAACACTGTCGCGGCCGCCGAGCGGAAGGCGACCCTGGGCTAGAGCCCTCTAGAGGGCCTTGACCAGCTCGGCCATCTTCTCGCCCGCCTCGGTCGGGTTGTTGACCACGTGCACCCGAGCCGCGGCCAGAGCCTCCATCTTGGCCTGCGCAGTGCCCTGCGAGCCGGAGATGATGGCGCCCGCATGGCCCATTTTTTTTCCTGGTGGAGCCGTGACCCCGGCGATGTAGGCGACAACCGGCTTGTCGACGTGGTCGGCGATGAACCGGGCCGCCTTCTCCTCCTCCGAGCCGCCGATCTCGCCGAACATGGCGATGGCCTTGGTGTCGGGATCCGCTTGAAATGCCTCCAGGCAATCTACGAAGTTGGTCCCGGGCACGGGATCGCCACCAATGCCGACGCAGGTGGTGACACCGACGCCCAGTTGCTTTAGCTCGTAGAGGGCCTGGTAGGTAAGAGTGCCGGAGCGGCTGACGATGCCGACCGGCCCCCCCGGCTGGGCGATCTCACCTGCGGTGATGCCGATGTTGCACTTGGCGGGGCTGATGATGCCCGGGCAGTTCGGGCCGAGCAGGCGGGTGCCGGGGTGGCGCTCGACCAGGATGTTGTAGGCCCGAGCCTCGTCGTGGGCCGGGATCCCCTCCGTGATGCACACGATAAACGGGATGCCCGCCTCTGCCGCCTCCAATATCGCCTGGGCCGCCCCCTTCGGCGGGACCGACACGAAGCTGGCGTTGGCTCCGGTGGCCGCGACCGCCTCGGCGACGGTGTCGTAGATGGGAATGCCCTCGACGTCCTGGCCCCCCTTGCCCGGGGTGACGCCGGCCACGATCTGGGTGCCGTAGGCCCGGTTGCGCAGACCGTGGAAGCGGCCCTGCCCGCCGGTCAGGCCCTGGACCACGACCTTGGTGGTCTCGTCCACGAAGATGCTCATTGCCCGACTCCTCCTGCTAGCTCGACGGCGTGCTTGGCGGCAGCGAGCATGGTCGGCGACGAGATGACCCGGTCCGACTCGACGGTCTTCAGGATCTTCCGGCCCTCCTCCGCGTTGGTGCCGTCCAGGCGGATGACCATGGGCGCCTTTATCTCCACCCGCTGCAGCGCAGTGACGATCCCGTTGGCCACCTCCTCGCCCCGGGTGATGCCGCCGAAGATGTTGATGAATATGGAGCGGACGTTGGCGTCGGAGTTGATGACCTCGAGAGCGTTGGCCATGACCTCGGCGTTGGCCCCGCCCCCGATGTCGAGGAAGTTGGCCGGTTTGCCCCCGACCTGGTTGACCACGTCACATGTGCTCATGGCCAGCCCGGCTCCGTTGGCGATGATCCCAACGAACCCCTCCAGCCCGACGTATTGCAGGCCCTTGCTGCGGGCCAGCTTCTCCCGCTCGTCGAGCTCGTCGATGTCACGGAAATCGTCCCACTCGGGGTGGCGGAAGGCGGCGTTGTCGTCGAGGGTCACCTTGGCGTCGAGGGCGTGCACCCGGCCCTCGGGCGTCAGGATGAGCGGGTTGATCTCGACCAGGTCGGCGTCGCCCTCCACATAGCAGCGGTACAGCTTCTGGAGGATCTCGACCGCCCCGGCCCGGGCCTCCGAGTCGAGCTTGGCCTCGTCGACCAGCCTCCCGGCGTCGGCTGCGGTGAACCCGACGGCCGGATCCACGTGCATGCGGGCGATCGCCCCAGGGTCCTCGGCCGCCACCGCTTCGATGTCGACTCCACCCTTGGCGCTCACCATGGCCAGGTACTTCTTGGCGCTGCGGTCGAGGGTGAAGCTGGCGTAGTACTCCTTGGCGATGTCGGAGGCGTGCTCGACCCACAGCCGCCGCACCACGTGACCCTTGATGTCCATCCCGAGAATGGCGCCCGCGTGCTGGCGGACCTCGGCGGCGTCGCTGGCCAGCTTGATGCCGCCCGCCTTGCCCCGGCCGCCCACTTGGACCTGCGCCTTGACCACAACCGGGTAGCCGGCTTGGTCGGCTTGGGCGACCGCATCGTCAACGGTGTCGGCCACCCCTCCCGGCGACACCGGGATGCCGTATCGGGCGAAGTACTGCTTGCCCTGGTACTCGAATAGATCCACTTAGCCTCCTGATGCTTCCTGATGTACCTGTTGCTTCCAGATGTATTTGGAAAAAGGTCAGCCGCTCGCCGGAACAGCTCATTCCCCGGCTTCACGCTCGTCGAGTCGCTGTTCGAGCCAAGCTGTGATCTCGCCAAGGGGGGCACCGGGAGTGAAGATCCGGGCGACCCCGGTCTTCTCCAGCTCCGCGATGTCGGCGTCGGGGATGATGCCGCCGGCGAAGACCAGGACGTCCCCGGCCCCCCTGCTGTCGAGCTCCTCCAGGATCCGGGGGAAGAGGGTCATGTGGGCCCCGGACAGGATGGACAGGCCCACCGCGTCGGCGTCCTCCTGGATGGTGGTCTCGGCGATCTGCTCCGGGGTCTGGTGGAGACCGGTGTAGATCACCTCGTAGCCCGCCTCGCGCAGGGCCCGGGCGATCACCCGGGCGCCCCGGTCATGGCCGTCCAGGCCCGGCTTGGCCACCACAACCCGGTAGGGACGCCTCATCGGGCTCCGATATTCGCAGGTTCCCCCAGCAGGGGGCCAACCGGCGCGGGTTCG
>JAFAWZ010000252.1 GCA_019241495.1 Acidimicrobiales bacterium
ACGGACGCGGCAATCAACCCGGGCAACAGCGGAGGAGCCATGACCAACTGTTCAGGCGGTCTGATCGGTATACCGTCAGCCGGTGCCACGGTCCCGACCTCTTCGGGCCAGCCCACCGCGGGCAGCGTCGGGCTCGGGTTCGCCATACCGTCGAACCTGGCCAGGTCGGTGTCCAACGAGATCATCTCGACCGGCGGTGTCACCCACTCCTTCTTCGGGATCTCTGTTGCACCGATCCCGCCCGGCGCGGCAGCTGAGGCCGGCACCACGCCGGGTCTTTACGTGCTCAGCGTGACGCCAGGCGGTCCGACGGCCAACGCAGGTCTGCGCACCGGAGACATCATCACCAAGATCGACAGGCAGTCTGCGACCGACCCCAACCAGCTGTTCGCTCTTACCCTCACCAGACGAGCGGGCGACACCGTACCAATCACTTACGAGCGCAACGGCCAGTCAACGACGGTCACCGTCAACCTCGGCAGCCAGCCCTAAAGGGACGGTTCAAGCCGAGTGTTCAGGCCTGGCCGGCGAGCTCCTCGGCCAGCTCCCTCTCGTCGGTGTCCGACATGGAGGTCTTCAAGACCGTGCCACCGAAGGGCCGCATGGCGCTGGCGAACTTGTCCTCTGTGACCTTCGAGGCCATGATCACGACGGCGGAATGACCGGGCTCGAGCAAGTGCTGGACCCGGGCACGAAACTCCGCGTCAACTCCCGATTTGCTGAACCTCCCCATGAGCGCTCCGACCGCGCCCCCGAGCAGCACCATGCCGGGAACGAAGAACAACAAGCCGATCAGCAAACCCCACAACGCCCCCATGGCGGCCGACGTGCCAATGATCCGTCTCGGGGTGTCCACATGTGTCTTGCCGTCCGCGTCGACATCTACGATGGCCAGGCCCCGCAGGTCGACGATGAAGTCGTGCTGCAGGCGCAGTATCTCCTCGTACGCCTGCCGAGCCGTTTGAGGGTTCTCATACCCGATCACGATGAGATCAGACATATTTGTTACTCCAGTCTTTCGTCCAGTTGCTCCAATCGTCCGTCGTCTGTTCGCGAGCATACGGCTAGTCGTCGGCCACTGCCTTAAAAAGTTTGGCGGTACCGACCACGCCGCCTCGAGATATCGCCTGGTTCAATCGTTCTCGACGATGAAGTCCCAGCTCACTACCGGTGAAGCCGCGTCCGGCGACCAATGGAGCCGCCCCTCGCCGGTCGGCATCACGGCGGTCAGGTGGAAGGTCAAAACGGTCCCTGCCGGTGCTGTAGCCGGCAGTGCCGGCTCGCCGGTGACCAGTGCCGGCTGGAAAGTTCGGCCCAGCTGGTCAGTGATCGTGAAGTCGGCCAGCCGAACAGAAACTGTGCCCGAGGCCTGAGTCAGCGACAAGGTGAACACGGCTGTGACCGCCGGAGGGGGTGGGGCCACGAACGGCGGCACCTGGGGACCGGTGGCGGTAGCCTGAACCCGACCGCCCGGAAGATCGACTTGGACCGCCACTCCCTGCGTGGCCAGCTGGGGGTGACTGGCCGAGGCGGTGACGATCTGGTCGACCGGCGCGGTGGAGGTGGGGAGATAGGCGGGCAGCGTTCGGAATCCGAGCGGCGCCTGGTGGTGCGCCGCCGAGCCACAGCCGGCCAGCACGGGGGCGATCAGAAGCGCCAGCGCTGCGACCCTCGTGGGGCCGGGCCATAGACCCGGCCCCACGCGCTGGAGATTCCCCAGTATCGGCGGAGCTCCGGCTATTCCGACTTGGCCGGGGGTATCACAGCGCCTTGGGAGTTGCCGTCTTGGTCGTCGCGGTGCGAGACGTTGTTGAAGATGTCAGCTCCGAAGCTCCGCAGGTTGGCCTGGGCGGCGAAACCCAGGTGCCCGAGCCCGTCGAGACCCCGGGTGACCGAGCCGACCCCACCGGGGATCGAGCTGGTGTCGCTGCCCCTGGCCACGTTGAAAAGGTCCTCCATGGTCCGCAGCCAGCTGTAGTGGTTGTAGTCCATCGTGGAGACGGTGCCCGGCCGGATCAGCGGGCTGATCAAGATGCTTCCGGTGTCACCACCGCCTGGAGTGGCGATCGTGGACGAGAACAACGGGTCGGTGGCGCTGGTCTCGGCCGCGAAAGTCACGCTTGTCACCGCTCCGGAAAGCGGCTGCACCTGATTCGTCGCACAGTTGACCACCTGGAAGGTCCCGATGTAAGCCTTGTTGGCCGGGTTGGTGACCGGCCGGCTGCTCGACGCCGCCGAGCTGCTCACGGTGTCGGTGCGGGGACCGGCGTCGGTGACCGGGCCGACACAAGCGTTTGCCGGGATGCCTGTGCCTGAGATGGACCGCCCAGCATCGGGGGCCAGGATCGACGGATCGGTGATGACATCGCTGCCGGCCGCGCCGCTCACGCCGGTGGTGTCGGTGCGGCTACCAGGGGTCAGGTTGCCTCCGCCGAGCACGTACTTGGGATCGTTCACCGGGTCGCCGCTCAGGCTGGCCGGCCGGTCGAAGTAAGCGCTGTCGCCGGGACCCGGGTACACCTGGTTGCCATTGGAGTCCTGCAGCAGCGGGGTGTTGGGACCGGCGGGCTCGACGGGCCGGTTGACCGGGCCGTTCTCGGTGTTGAAGCTCTCGGCCGCGGTGTCGGACTCGGCATAGCCGGCCGCGGTGGCCGGCACACCGGCGCCGGCCGTGTTGCCCGGGTTGTTGGCGTTGTTGAGGCTCATGTTGGCGAACGGCGGGTTGGCCTCGTCGAAGGGGATGTCGATCAGCCCGCCGTCTTTGAAGGCCGCCGATTGTTCGATGAGCGGGATGTAGTATTTGAGGAACAGGTCCGAGGCGTAGAGGCCACCGGTGTAGTTGGTCGGTGTGGTCGCCTCCGGGTCATAGGCCGGCAGGCCGGACGGGGCGTAGACCGGGTTGCCGCTGGCGTCGAAGGCGCCCGACAGGTTGTTCCCGGCGCACACCGCGTCGTGGGCGTCGGAGCAGTTGTCCGGGGTGATCCAGCTGAACGCCGGGGTGGAGGAAGCGTTCTGCAGGTCGTGGACCAGGCCGTTGGTGGCGCTGTCCAGGTTGGCGATCTCCGAGGATGTGCAGTCCGACGAACCGCTCAAGAGCGACTCGAACCACGGGAACGGGAAGTGCTTCGGAACGTACTGGTCGGTGGCGTTGGCCGATCCTGGGTTGGTAACACCCGCTCCAGCCGGGTTGCCCGGGCCGCCGCACTTGTTCACGTCGTGAGTCGGGCCGCTGGCGTCGGGGTTGCCGAGGTCCTGGGCATAGCCCTTCCAGCTCACGCCGGCCGCGTCGAATTGGTTGAACAGTGTCGGCACGCTGGCCGGGTAGACGCAGCCGGTGCCGCCGTGGGCTCCTTCGGCGGCTCCGCCCGAGAGGGGGTTGGCGTAGGGGGACCCGGTCTCGCTGAACTGGCCGTAGTCGGTGGTCGGGCCGTCCTGGGTCGCCGTGTTGTCGATGACCGAGCCTTGGGCGTCGGCGTACACCGGGCAGTCGTTCTGGCCAGCCGGAATCGGGCCCTGGCCGCTGACCATCGACGTGTAGTTGTCCAGCGAGAAGTGCCCGGTCCCGTAGTAGTTCTTGAGCAGCGCGCCCTGGGCCGGGAGGGTCTTCCATAGGTAGCTGTTGTCGTTCAGACCAGTGAAGGTGGCGTCGTAGGACTTGTTCTCCAGGATGATCAGCCAGACGTGCTTCACCGCCCCGACCGGGGTCCCGCTGGCGGTGATGGTGATCGCATCGGATGTAGCGGAGGCCGACGAGGCCGACAAGCTCAGGGGTATCCCGGTGCCGAGCGAAGCGACCAGCCCGAGGCCGACCAGTCCAATGACGGACTTCCGGCGACGTATCCGTGCGCGCATGGTTGTCATGCGGTCGGGTCTACACGAACCGTCTCGCGTTTCCCACGTACGCGGAGTGACGGCTCGGCCAACTCTTGAGCACGCCAGTTAACAGAAAGTGGACAGAAGACGAATTACCTACCAGCCAGGGATTGGCGGTGGGAACCCATTCTTGGGAGGCCATCTGCACGGCGTGCACGCGTGAGCGCGCCACGCACCGCTTGGAGAGCTGAGTCCGAGGACAGGCTACGCGGGTGTCGCGACGGGGCCGGCTGTAGCCTCACCGGGAACAGCGCCATCCACCTCGCCGGGCGATATGTCGGATTCCGCCGAATCCGCCGGTGCACCGCCGCCGGTGTCGCCTTCTGCCGTCGGACGAGGGCCGTTCCCCCGGCGCCCGCCGCCGCGTCCGCCTCGCGAGTCGATCGCCGCGGTCCGCACCGCGTAAGGGAGCATGGCCAGCTCGCGGGCCGTCTTGATGGCGTTCGCGACGTCTCGCTGATGCTGGGCGCAGGTCCCCGTCACTCCCCGGGCTTTGATACGGCCGCGATCGTTGACGAACCGTCTGAGCAGGTCAACGTCCTTGTAGTCCACCCAGGTGGCGTGCGCGCGGCAGAAGACACATACCTTGGGTCGGCCTCCGCGAGAACGGCCACCTGCAGCTGTGGGCTTGGGCCGGCGACTCTGCCCCGCCTTCTTCGTAGGTTTGGGATTACGTGCCATTGCGGGCTCCTTAGGGTGGCCGGGGCAGGTACCGGCCCAGATCGGTTCGGGAGCGGCCGAGACGATGCCCACGTGCACCCGGTTCCACCCTATCCGGCTCCCACGGCCTGGGCGGGGAACCCCCGATGAACCAGCGATCGGGATCGGCTATAATTCGTGGCTGAGGGTAGCCGCATTACGAGATTTCCCTCCGGCTCGCCTTGAGCCAGGCCGTGACCCATGTGATCCCAGGGTCGAGACAGGCCAGGAAAGGAGGGGATCGTCAATGGCAACCGGCACCGTAAAATGGTTCAACTCCGAAAAGGGCTTCGGTTTCATCTCCCAAGACGGTGGCGGCCCTGACGTGTTCGTGCACTTCAGCGCCATCACCGGGAACGGATACCGCAACCTCGAAGAGAACCAGAAGGTCGAGTTCGAAACCACCCAGGGCCCCAAGGGCCTCCAGGCCAGCAACGTGACCGTCCTCTGAAGCAGGCCAGCGACGCGGCCAGGTTTGCCGGGACCAATTCCCTGGCCTCGGCCGCGTCGCTGCTCGCCTCCACTTCTGGCTTCCGCATTACCGACATTCCGGACAACCTGCACAGATCGTGCAGACTAACGAGGCTCTTCGCGTCTGAGTAGGATCGGTAGCTCGGCCAGGGTCCACCAACGCGGGCAGGGGTCCCGCAATCGTCGTGCTGTTCGAAGGCATTGACGATCAGGAGGACCCCTGCGTGAGTGACGGTATCGGTCTGGCCGAGGCGATGTTGGGACTGTCGGGCTTTCGG
>JAFAWZ010000265.1 GCA_019241495.1 Acidimicrobiales bacterium
CAGTAGGCATTTCCTGACGGGCAGACCCCTGTGCCGCCGGCCACGTTGAACCCGAAGCTGGACAAGCTGTAACCGTCTCCCTCGGACTGGATCACTCCGTATATCGAGCTGAACACGTACAGGCCTCGACCGCCTTTGGGTCTGAGCTGGTAGGAGTTGGTGTTGGGGAAGTAGCCGAGCTGGGCGTCGACCCGGTTCGCCGCGCAATACGGGTTGACGCTGCCCGGAATGGTGTACTTCTGGATGTCCTGATAGTCGCCACTGATGCACCCATCTGCAGGCTGGGGGGGCGATCCGGCCACTGGAGGGCTGTAGACGATCTGGGCGCCGTTCTGCTCGTTGACCAACACGGTGCCACCAGACGCGGATATGGAGGTGGAGAATACTGATTGCCAGCCGTACCCGAACGTCCCCCCGCTTGTCGAGTTGTCCGCTCGCTGGGTGTCGTAGGTGAGGGTCATGTCCAAGTTCCCGCCCAGCGCGGGAATGTCGAACAGTCGGAGCTGGCTGGAGAAGTCGCCCGTCATGGGGTCGACCGGCTGGCCGGGTTTGGTGCTTTGCGACCCGGAGTGAGCGATGAGGCCGCTCGGATCGCAGTACCAGCAGTCCTCCACCGGGCTGCCCCCACCCCACAACTCCCCAGGCAGGTAGGGGTTGGCCGGCGAGTCGATGAGCTGGGCTTTGCCGTCGGCCCCGGTCGTCAAGGGCAGCTGGGCGGGAGCGGTGAGTAGCCCGGCCACCATGGTGACGGTGACGGCCAGGCGCAGAATGAGGGCTGCTTTACGGTTGCGGCGGGTGAGGAGGCGACGCAGTTGTCTCATGAGGAGGGGTTCCTTCCGCGATCGGTCAGGAGAAGGGGATGGGGGTGGGCGTCCAGGCCAGGCCGTTGCTGGTGGTCACGCTCAACGGCTGATGTCCCTGCACTCCGACTGCGACACACGAGCCGGGGGCCCGGCAGGTGACACCGGTGATGTCGGTCATTCCGCTCGGGGCGGCCTCCGAGCTCCAAGCCCCGGTCGGATCGAGCCGTTGGAGGTTCGCCGTGCCGCCTTGGGCGGCGGCGGGGCCGGCGGCCAGGCACGCCCCATCGGTGGAGCAGGCGATGGTCTGCGCGGTGGCGCTGCCCGCCGGCAGAGTGATCCGAGTCCACGTGTTGCCGCCATCAGTGGTGGCGATGCCGAACGCGGCCGCCTTGGGGTCCACAATGAGCTGCGGGTTGGCCCCGACCGCCACGCAATGCAGACCGTCGGCGCACGACACCGAGCTGAGTGCTCCCATCCCGCCGTTAACGCCGCGCTGTACCCAGGTCTGGCCACCGTCGTTGCTGACCATCACCGTCACCCCGACCGCCACACAGAACGTGGTGGTCGGGCAGGACACCGACCCCAGGCCGAGCATCCCAGCCGGCAGAACCACAACGCTCCACGTGGCCCCCCCGTCGGTGGAGCGGACCATCTGCCCGAAGTAGGGGCCGGTCCGATTCGGTGACACCCCAGTGGCCACACAACTGTTCGCGCTGTTGCACGCCACACCGAGCAGCGTGGTCTGAGCGGTGGGCGGCGCCTGATAGGCCCAGGTCGACCCGCCATCCGCCGTGACGAGCAAAGTGCCCTGGCCGACCGCCACACAATGGCTGCTGTCCCCACAAGAGATGCCGTCGAGAAGCGGGGTCCCAGCTGGCACCTTGGGGGCGCTCCACGTGGCCGCCCCGTCGATCGTGACACCGACCACACCTGACCCGTCCGACCCCGCCCCGACCGCCAGGCATTTGGTGGCCGACACGCACGTGATCGCGTCGAACGCCCCGTGCCCCGGACCGAGCCCGCCGCCGCCCGAGGCCACCACCGACGGGGCCTGGGCCTGGGCTGTGCCGCCCAGCCGGGTCACCCCACCGCTAATCGCTCCCGTGCCCAACTGAGCAGCCGGCCCGCCAGACCCGCTGGCCGTGTGCACGGTCGAGCCGCCCAACATCTGCGACCCGGCGAACGCGGCCAGCCCGGCCACAACGGCCGACACGGCCACAGTGGCCGCCTTGGCCCGGCGGCTACGACCCAGCCGGGAAAGCAGCCGGGCGGCCGGTTTCGGGCTGGTTGATGTTTGATGTTTGTGATTGACGTGCACTGCTTTCCTCCCACTTCGCGGGCAAGAACCGTGTACAAGAGCAGGCGGCAACGAAACCGCCCACAAGACTTGGCGGATGAACCAGACCCTGAACGGGGTGGTCAGCCGCCACTCATTCCGATCATCGACGCGTTCAGCGGAGCCCCGCTCTCCGCCCCGTACAAAAAGGCGTCCCCGAAAGCGAACAGACCACCATCGGAGGCGACCAGCCAATAACCGCCCCCATCCGACGTGCGGGCCACTCCCACGATCAGTTTCGGCAAGGCCGTGGCGCCCATCGAGCCGGCGTAGACGGCGTTTCCGTCTCCGAAGGCGAACACCCCGCCGTCTCCTCCGACCAGCAAATATCCGGCCCCGTCGGCCGTGGCGACCATGCCAACAATCGGCTTGTTCAGTTGGGTGCCAGACAGCGACCCCAAAGAGCCATTGGCGTCGCCATAAGCGAAGATCCCGCCGTCCGCCCCCACCAGCCAGTACCCCCGGCCGTCTGGGGTGGCCGCCATACCAACAATCGGCGCCGCCAGGTGCAATCCACTCGCCGATCCGTAAAAGCCGGCATCACCGTAATTGAAGATCCCGCCGTCCGCCCCCACCAGCCAATAGCCGTGACCGTCGACCGACGAAACCATCCCGACAATGTCATTCACACCAAGGCTATTAGGGTTACCGTAAGAGTTGGCGTCGCCGAACTGGCCACCAGTTGAACTGTTAAAGACGCCACCGTTCTTCCCTGCCAGCCAATACCCGCCGTGATCAGCCGTAGCCGCCACCGCCACCACCGGCGTACCCAGATTGATGCCGCTATCCGAGCCGTAAAAGGCGATGTTCCCGAACGTGAACACACCGCCATCCGACCCCGCCATCACGAACCCCTGCCCGAACGTGAAATCCGACAACACCACAGGAGGAGGGCTCTGCACTCTCCTGCTCGAACCGCCGACGACCGAGGACGCGACGAGCCCACAACACACCAAAACGGCAGCCGAGACCAAAGAGCCGGACATTCTCGAGCGCCGCCAACGGTCGAACCGTTTCCCTACCGGACGATCCTGCGAAGCAGACAAAAGAACTCCTCCCTCAAGGCTGCGACCGAGAAAGAAGCCCCACCACCCTATCGGCATTACCCACGCAAAGACCTTCTTATTGTTATAAGAAGGTCTCTGCCGTATGCCGCTAATGGCACCAAGACAACGGCCTCATTCGCAGAAAACTAACGTCTCTGACACTGGGCGTTACCGCGTACTGGCACTACAAAAACTGAAACGAACTCTGACAGAACACCACCCAAAAAGCAACCAACAACCCGTCCTATTTCTCTGACTTCGTCCTCGTGACAAATGTCTGTGACTAAAGTTGACAATGAGGCTGGAGTGACAAGATCCTGCCCGCGACCGCTCGACCAAGCTCACCGGTAAGTACCGGGCGACAGCCGGCAGCGACCCATACCACCCGCAAAGCGGAGCCCGCCCACCAAAGACAACACCGCGGGCGGCCCTAGTACCCAGGTATCTTGATAACCCCGAACAGCGCCCCGATAGACCGCCAGGCCAGTAGCCGGAATGTGCCGGTGGATGTCACTCTCGATTTTCGCGTGAGACTGCCCCAAGAGGCCGAGGGTGACCGGGTGTCAGAGGGTGGGTCCGCTGTACCGTTCGGGGGCGGGCGCCTCTACGGGAGTCGAGAATGGCTGTATCGCCAAGGGGTGCTTCGATGGATCGAGGCGCTGGTCGAGGAGCTGCATGTGACGGTCGAGGCCGGCCACTTGGCGTCGAGCAGCCGGGTCGGGGCGGTCGGATGCTGCGGCCGTTAGGGCGGCTCGTTCGGCCTTGAGCCGGGCCCGGCTGAGCACGGCTCGCAGCTTTGCCGGCGCTTGTTTGTCGGCTTCTATCTCGAGTGGATGCCGTCCTTGAGTTTCGGGTGTGCCAGTGTCGATGGCCCAGGCCTGTCGCTTCTCCCGGCTCCAGTCCCAGGTGAGGTCTTCGACGGCTTGGTAGATGTTGTCGGCGACGGCGTGAACGTGGGCGGTGTGGCGGGCTCTGCTCATGGCGACATATCCGAGTTCTCGCCCGCCGCCGTCGGCGAAGAGATGGGCGGTGTCGAAGGTGGCGCCTTGGCTTCGATGAACGGTCGTGGCATATCCCAGGGCGAGTTGGTCGGCGCCGATCTGTTCGGGTCCCAGAGCGTGGGTTCTGCCGTCGTCGGTCCGCACTCTCAGGCTGCCGGCATCGGGGTCGACACCAATGACTTGGCCTCGCTGCGAGGTGACCAGCTGTCCATGGGCGGAGGGAGCCAGGGTGACTATGCGATCCCCACGTTGGTAGATGTTGCCAGACACATGCAGTTCCGGTCCGGTCACCCGGCCGGCCTGACGCATGGCTTGTTGGGCCCGGGTGTTGAGGGCGGCGACGTTGGCCCGCCGCCACGCCATCATGGTCGCCTGCTTGCAGTCTGCGACGTCTTTGGCCCAGGCGGCGACGGTCTGCTCGAGGGCCTGTTCCCGGCCGGGGGCGGTGTCGATGCGCCCGTGTTCGGCGTACCAGTTGACCGCCTGCTCTACGTTCCCGGCGCGCAGGTGGGCCAGCATCCTCCGTTCTTCGGGGTCAACCTGGCGCACGTTCTCGCGTAGCGCATGGACACTGCCGGTGTGCCTGGCCACGAGGGCCCCAAGGCTGCCGCCGGGGCCGACCGCACCGAGTTGGCGGTGGTCACCGATGATGATCAGCTTGGACCCGGCTGTCTCGGTGGCAGCGAGCAGGCGCAGCATGTTGGGGTCGTCTGTCATGCCCGCCTCGTCACAGAC
>JAFAWZ010000132.1 GCA_019241495.1 Acidimicrobiales bacterium
CGACAGCCACGCCGTGAGTCTCGATCATCGTGCTCCCTCCCCGATCCCGAAGGCCGCGACATCCAAAGACCTGACCGCGGACTTTAACGCAGTTACGCTCTAGACGAACGTCGTTCTCCTATCTATCATATTCGCCAGGCCGCCGCAACGGCCAGCCGGAGATGGAACGGCCCAGGGGAAGGAAAGCGAACGTGACACAGCAGTGGATGATCTCGTCGGACTCCCATGTCTGTGAGCGGCCGGACCTCTTCACGACCCGAGCCCCGGCTCGCCTACGCGACCGTATGCCATATGTAGTACAGGAGGAGGGCGTCGACTACTGGGTCCTCGAAGACGACGTGAAGGGGACGGTCGCGGGCAACTCCACCGGCGCAGGCGACCGGTTCGATTGGGACTCCCGGCCGCCCCGGCAGACCTTCGAGGACATCCGCCCCGGCGCCTACGATCCGGAGGCTTTCTTGTCTGACAACGAGCAGGATGGTGTGTGGGGTGCCGTGCTCTACCCCACCCAGGCCCTGCTCTACTACTCGCTTATGTCGGACCCAGAAGTGCGACGTGCCTCGTTCGATGCAGTCAACGGGTGGATCATCGAGTTTGCCGCCAAGGACCCGGGCCGGCTCAAGCCCGTCGTGCTGTTGGACACCGACGAACCGGCCTATGCCGCGAGGGAGTTGGAGCGTCTGCACGAGCTGGGGGCGGCGGGCGCCAACATCCCCGTCTGGCAGGACGCGGATCACAGCTACGACGGCCGGGAGTACGAGCCTCTCTGGACGGCCGCGGAGGGCTTGGGAGTACCGCTGAGCATGCACATCGCGACCAACCGTCCACCATTCGGGAAGATCCTCTTCTCGTACTCGCAACGCGCCACCCTGGCCGACTACTGGGTGCGCAAGTCGTTGGCCGACTTGATCTTCGGCGGCGTGTTCGAGCGCCATCCTGCCCTGCGGGTCGGGTCGGTCGAGAACGAGGCCGGTTGGGCCGCCCACTTCGTCACCCAGATCGACCACAACTACAAGACCAACTACCGGGTGCCAGAGCGGGTCCGGTTCAAGGACGGAAAGCTGCCGACCGACTTCTTCCGGGAGAACGTCTTCGTCAGCTATTCCGAGGACCGTGCGGCGATCATGCTCCGGGACTACATCGGCATCAACAACCTCATGTGGGGCAACGACTACCCGCACGGCGAGTCCACCTTCCCCCGATCACGCCAGATCGTCGCCGAGCAGCTGTCAGGGGTGGGCGTCGAGGACCAGTACCTGCTGACTTGCGGCAACGTAGCCCACTTGTACGACTTCCGACTTCCAGCTGAGGTGGCTAGCGCGGCGGGCTAACCTCTAGCCACGGCTCCGCACGCAACCGGGGGTGGGGCAGCCGACGAGCAAGGAGTATCAGTCTTGGATAGGCCGCCCGCCAGATGACCTCTTCTCGCCTGCGATTCGGAATATTCCTTCCTCCGTACCACAACCCTCGTCACAGCCAGGCCCTCTCGATCGAACGCGACCTGCAGCTGGCCGAGCACCTCGACACCTTGGGGTATGACGAGATCTGGTTCGGGGAGCATCACAGCGGCGGCTACGAGACGATCCCGAGCCCTGAGCTGATGATCGCCGCCGCCGCGCAACGCACGAGCCGGATCCGGCTCTGCACCGGGGTGATATCGGCCCCATATCACCATCCTTTGATGGTCGCCGACCGGATCACCTTCTTGGACCACATGACCCGCGGCCGAGCCACCTTCGGGATCGGCCCAGGCGCCCTGCCCGGCGACAGCTACATGATGGGTATGGACTACACCACGCTCAGACCCCGCATGGAGCAGGCAGTGGAGGCCATCCTCCGCCTGCTCGACAGCGAAGAAGGCGTCGACATGGAGACCGACTGGTTCACCCTTCGTGACGCCCGCCTCCAGATCAAGAGCTATACCCAACCTCGCACTCCTCTCGCTCTGGCCGCGGCCGTGTCCCCGTCAGGACCCAGCCTGGCCGGCAAGCACGGCCTCGGCCTGATCTCGTTCGGCAGCACTTCCCCGCAGGGAGTCGAAGGGCTGAAGAACACATGGGGCATCATCGAGGAGCAGGCTGAGAAGCACGGCCAGTCGGTCAGCCGGGAGAACTGGTCGGTGGTCTCCATGATGCACATCGCCGAGACCGAGAAGCAGGCGATCGACGAGGTGCGCTACGGCTTCGACGACTTCTTTCATTACCACCACGTCGCCATCCCCGCTGCGCTGTGGAACGACGAAGAGAACCTATCGTTGGAGGGGAAAGTGGCCAGGCTCTACGAGTCGGGGACGGGGGTGGTCGGCACACCGGAGATGGCGGTCCGCCACGTCCAGCGCCTGCTCGACCTTTCCGGAGGGATAGGCGCATTCCTCTTCTTCTGCAACGACTGGGGTGACCGCCACGCGATGTGGCGGTCTTACGAGCTGTTCGCCCGCGAGGTGGCGCCACACTTCGACGGCAGCATCGACTCGCGGCTGCGGTCCTTCGACTGGATGAAAGGACGTCGGGACCAGAGCGTGGCGAGCCTCCAGACCGGGTGGCAGCAGGCCGCGGACCGCTATGCTGCCAGCCGCGCCACTGGCAGCGACGGCCAGGACGGCTGAGCCGAGACACCACACTCAGGAGACGTAATGGACTTCAAAGGCCTCGTAGACCGCCAGACGCTTCCCAATCCCGAGGTGGTCGCGACATCGGTTGATGGTCACATCGGGCTGATCGAGATGAACGAGCCCGAAGTGCTGAACCCGTTGAACATCAACGAGATGCATATACACTTCTCCCTCCTCGAGATGCACGCCAACCCCGACGTCAGGGTAGTGATACTCACCGGTCGCGGGCGGAGCTTCTGTGCAGGCCGCGATCTCCGCACCCACGGCTCCGCCCCGAACGCCCACGACGGGGTGCCTTGGCCCATGTCCTACCGCCTGGCTTACGGATACGCCTTCGGGGGGACGTTGTGGCGCACCCTTCACGATTTCCCGAAGCCTCTGATCGCCGCGGTCAACGGCTACGCCCTCGGTGGTGGGTGGGAGCTGGCCCACCTCTGTGACTGGATCATCGCCTCGGAAAGCGCCGTTTTCGGCGCGGTGGAGATCGACGTCGGCGTCCCGCCGTTCGCCTCGTCGTGCAACTACCTCGCCAAGATGGTGGGCAAGCACCGGGCCATGGACATGATCGTCAAGGGCACCAAGATCACCGCCGCCGAAGCCCTCGAGCTCGGGTTGGTCAACACAGTGGTGCCGGGCGCTCAGCTGATGGACGAGGCCCGGACGCTGGCCGAGGACATAAGCTCGCGACCGCCGATGACGGTGGCCGCCATCAAGAAGCTGGTGAACCGGGCAGTCGACGCCATGGAGGACTACGAGCTCGAGCGCGCCCTCGCCTACAACATCATGCGTCTCGACGACACCAAGGCGGCGGGCCAGGCGGCCCGGGCCCGGGGACCTCGTCCCGAGTTCAAGGGGGAGTGACCTTACCGTCGAGGGGGTACTCGACGGTAAGGGGGCCGCGGTAGCCGGAGGGCAGGCGCTCTTCCAGCGAGTCGCGCACCATCGAATCCATGAGGTCCTTGGGAATGAGGCACTCGGCGCATGCCTCTTCCGTTGCCGTCACGCACACCCGGATCCCCTCGTCACCCACCGAGAGGGCCAAGCCATAACCGTCGGCTTGGAGCATCGTCCTTATCGGTTCGAGGCATTCCTCTACGTCTGCGAGCGACGGCATCTCCGCATGCTACAGGCATGCCCGCCCGGGCTGGTTCCTCCTTGTGACGCGAAAACCTTGTGACGCGAAAACCGCACTATTTACGGATTTCGCGTCACAAAAGCGCCCGCGTCACAAAGAGCAGCCCGCCTCGAGCCCGCCTCCTGGATGGGACCTCAGCTCAGAGGGTCCAGATGGAGCACTCGCCTAATGTTTCCGGCCACGATGGCATCCAGGTCCGACCTCGGCACATCCCACGCCAGGATGTCGTCGAGCAGGTGGGACAGTCCCGGCCGGGATTGACGACCTGAGTAGAGGTCGCTTCCGAATGCCACTCGGCTCGCTCCGCACCGGTCGACCAGATCGGCGACGAATCCCAGCCCGTGCGCGGTGGCGGTATCGAATAGAAGGTGCGGGCGGCGCTCCGCGACGACCGGGACGAATTGTGACTGCTCGAAGGTGGAGAACGCGTCGAGAACCACCATCGGCAGGTCCGGAAAATCACCGGCCAGCACGTCCACCTTCCAAAGGGCCTCGGCAGCCGACTCCCCGACGGCATGCACGAACGGAACCAGGCCCAGCTCTCCCATGCGCTGCAGGTACCGGCGCACCCACGGACTGTCGATGGACACACCCTGGAATCGGGTGTGGAAGCTGATGCCGCGAAGACGGAGCTCCCCGGCCGCCCGGTCCAGCTCCGCGAGTCCCCGCTCGCCGTAGAGAGGCTCGACCACCCCGACCCCAGCCGGGAAGAGGTCGGGTCTCGATTGGGCATATGAAGCCACCGAATCGTTCACCCGCCTGGTGTCGGCTATACCGTCTGGCCGAAGATAGCCGTGGCTGGCGATGAGCACGGCCTGGTCGACGCCGCGCCCTCCCATCACCGCGGCCCGGTCGGCTATCTCAGAATCGAGGCCTGGCGCCGACCCCGCCCCTCCGAGACCACCGATCCCGGTGTCTTGAAGGCTGCCGACGTGGTTGTGGGCGTCTATCACCCAGGGCCGGGACGGCACCGGCGCCGTCAAGCCGGGCGGTCCCGAACCAGCGTTTTCCGGAGTTGCGCCTTGGCGACCTTGTTCAGCGTGGACCGGGGCAGCTCATCTACTATCCGCACCTCACGGGGCACCTTGAAGTCAGCCAGCTTCTGCCGGCAGGCTTGGAGGACCTCCTCGGCCAGAGTCTCTCGGTCGTCCGTGGCGATCACGAATGCGACCGGGACCTCGCCCAGCATGTCGTCGGGCCCGGCGACCACTGCTACCTCGCCCACCCCGGCGACGGTGATGACGATGGTCTCGATCTCGGACGCCGCGACGTTCTCGCCTCCTACCTTGAGCATGTCCTTGGCCCGGTCGGAGAACGTGATGCTCCCATCCGTGTTCACCGTCACGAGGTCGCCCGTGGTCAGCCACCCGTTCTCGTCGACCGCGGCCCGCGTGGCGTCCTCGTCGTGAAGGTAGCCAGCGAAGATCGACAGCCCTGGGATCCCCCGGAGGAACAGCTCCCCCGTCTCGTCCGGCTCGACCGGACTCCCATCTGGTCGCAGCACCGCCACCTCGTACTCCGGAGCCGGGCGGCCGCAGCTGAAGGTCCGCCCAGGTGTGTACACGTCGTCGACGATGCCGTGGGTCACGGTCTCGGTCATGCCCCACCATCCGATGGTCTTGACCCCGAACAGCCTGTCCTGAGGCGGTGCCCCTACCCCGTTACCCCACAGGCGATAGTGGTGCTCGGTTGGGATTTCGAGGTTCTGCAGAGCTCGCACGCAGAAGTGGACCACGGAGGTCCACGTGCAGCGGTTCCTCAATGAAACGTCCCAGAACCTCGAAGCGGAGAACTTCGGTTGCACGACCATGGTCGCGCCGGCCCACAACGACGCCAACACCGAGTACGACTGGGCGTTGGTGTGGAACATGGGGAGGTGCACGAGATGCACGTCATCGGGCCGGAGGGTTTCGTGGCTGGCGCTGATCCGGCCCCCCCACAAGCAATTGGCGTGGGTCCACACGACGGCCTTGGGCCGTGAGGTCGTCCCTGATGTGTACTGGATGCTGGCCGGATCGAACGGGTCTATCTCCACCGGCCGAAGCTCGGAGGCGTCGCCCGAGAGGGCCGCGAAGGTGTCGGCGCGGGCCGGGCCGGACCCGGACGGGGCGGCGGCTCCGGCGTTGGTCTCGGTAACCGCCATCCATTTGAGCTGAGGCGCGGCCCGGTCGATCAGGGCGGCGAACGAGGGCTGAGTGATGGCGGCGACCGCCCCGGAATGCTCGGCGTAATACGCGACCTCGTCGTGAGCCGATCGGGTGTTGAGGCAGACCGGTACGGCCCCGATCCTCGTCAGTGCGAACCACGACAGCAGGAACTCAGGAGAATTGTCCATCAAGAGCAGTACCCGGTCGCCCTTGCCGATTCCCCTCCGCTGCAGCCCGGCCGCCAACCCCCGGGTCTGCTCGGTGAAGCCGGCGTAGTCCAGTGTGGCCTGCGGTCCTTCGAACGGCTCCCAGACTACGAACGGGTGCCGGCTGCGCTCTTCGGCACGGAGATCGAGCAGCCAGGGCAGGCTTCGACCACCCGCCAAGGTCGTATGAGGCGACCTCATCGCCGGAACAAGAGTGTCAACCGCCATTTATCGACTTCCTTTCCTCATCCCTTCGCGCCACTTCTGGCCCCATTCCTTGCCAGAATCAGACAGGCCGACCAACACGAAGTCGCGTCGGTTCTGCTCCCATTCTTCGGTCTTGACACTGGCCCGGTTCAGGACCCGGCGGTCCGCAGCCGGGGCCGGCAAGGGGAACTTGGCTATCTCCTCTCCCAGCCGGACGGCCTCGTCGACGTCGGTGCCCTTCGGCACCACCTTGCTGACCAGCCCGAGCGCATCGGCCTCTTTCACATCGATGGCGCGCCCGGTGTAACTGAGCTCGGCTGCCTTCCAGCGACCCGCGGCGCGGGCGATGAACGCGGTGGCGTGGGCCGGGAAGAGCCCGAGATTGATCTCGGCCAACGCGAACTGGGCCGTCTCGTCGGCCACG
>JAFAWZ010000296.1 GCA_019241495.1 Acidimicrobiales bacterium
CGGCTGCGAAAGCTGTCGTTCACGGGGTCGACGGAGGTAGGCAAGAAGCTCATCCAGTCGTCGGCCGATCAGGTCCTGCGGGTGTCGATGGAGCTGGGGGGCAACGCGCCGTTCCTGGTGTTCGCAGACGCGGACCTGGACGCCGCGGTGGAAGGAGCGGTGCTGGCCAAGATGCGCAACGGCGGCGAGGCATGCACCTCCGCCAACCGCTTCCATGTCGAGAATTCCGTGGCCGAAGAGTTCGCCGATCGCCTGGCGACGCGCATGGGGGCGTTGAGGGTGGGCCGGGGAACCGAGGATGGAGTCGGGATGGGTCCGTTGATCGACGACCGGCAGCTGGCGGCGGTGGTGTCACTCGTGGACGAGGCCATCTCGCGAGGCGCAAAGGTGCGCTGCGGTGGGTCGGCCCTCCCAGGCCCGGGCCACTTCTACCCACCGACGGTGCTGTACCCGGTTCCCCGCCGGGCGCAACTGCGCCGGGAGGAGATATTCGGCCCGGTGGCCCCTATCTTCTCGTTCGACTCGGAAGAGGAGGCGGTGGCGGACGCCAACGACACCGAATACGGGTTGGTGGCCTACCTCTACACCCGCGATCTGGACCGGGCGGTGCGCGTCTCGGAGGCCATCAAAGCGGGCATGGTGGGCATCAACCAGGGGGTGGTGTCGAACCCGGCCGCCCCCTTCGGCGGGGTCAAGCAGTCGGGCTACGGCCGGGAAGGAGGCCGCGAGGGCATAGACGAGTATCTCGACGTCAAGTACCTGAGCCTCCGAGCCACCTAAGGAGAGGGAGTGAGCAATCGCCGCCGCAGCTCAGCCGGAACGGCCGGGTCGGCGCCGCCGGGGCCGGTCAGGTAGGCATCGAAGTCCCCGTAGCGGTCCCTGACGGTGCGCAGAGCCGCCTCCATGGCCCAGCGGGGGGCCCGGACGATACCGGCCAGTACCTCCGGTGGGAGCTGACGCCGGGCCCCTAGCCGGGCCAGGCTCTCCTTGACCCGCTCGGTGTTGCGGTACCGGCCGGTCAGCTCGTAGTCGGCGAGGATGTCGTCCTCGGCTATCCCCAGGATCTCCAGGAGGACGGCGGCCACCAGGCCGGTGCGGTCCTTGCCCGCCATGCAATGGACCACGGCGGGCAGGCAAGCCGGATCGGCGAGGCCGGTGAGTATCTGCCCGAAAGCAGGAGCGGCCCGGTCGATGACCCGGGTGTAGAGCCGCGCCAGGATGGCCTCCCCGTCGGCCAGGTCGGCGCCGTCACCCGCTGGATCGTCGGGGTCTCCACTGATGAGGGGCACGACCCGGAGGTCCAGGTCGGGCCGGATGTGGTCGGGAATGCGGTTCGGGTTGGTCGTGCGCTCGAGGTCGGACCGCAGGTCGTAGACGGTGACGATGCCGAGCCCGGCGAACTGCTCGACATCCGCCTCCTCGAGCACCAAAGCGTCAGACCGGAAGACTCGGCCCCACCGGACGGTCCCGCCGTGGCGGCTGCGGTAGCCACCGAGATCCCGGAAGTTGACCGGACCGGCCAGCCCCACGTTGCGCTCCCCGGCCACCGTGGCCCCTCCCCCGCCGGCCGGGCCGACCGACACGTAGACCCGCCCGGGACGAGGTCCGGTAAGGACCGCTTGGCCGACGGTAGCGTCCAGGGTGACGGCGTGCTCATGGTCCAAGCCGTCGGGCGATCCTCCCCAGGCCAGCTCGACTCGATCGCAGTCGCCGGCGATCCGCCACGACACGACAAGGGCGGCGTCGGCCCGGCGAGCCACGACCACGTCGGTGATCACCGCGGTTCGGCCCGGGTAGGGGTGTCGCTCACTCACGTGATGCTACGGTCCGGCCCCGACCGAGGGGCGGTCCCCGCCGGACGTTCACCCCGCTGTAATCGGAAGGTCATGTGAGGAGCGCAGCCCGTCGCGGTGGTCGGGGGCGGCCACCTCGATCAGCCGCCTGGCTCGCTCCGAGTCCGTGCAGCCGCGAAGATCGGCCACCCCGAACTCGGTGACGACCACGTCCACGTCGCTGCGGGGCGTGGTGACCACCGACGGGCGGGCGACCACGGTCGACGCCGATCCGGCGGTGGCGGGCAGGGCGACGATGGAGAGGCCGCCGGGAGAGCGGGCCGCCCCGGCTGCGAAGTCGGGATGACCGCCCGGACCCGAAACCAGCCGGCCCCCGGCCACCTCGACGTTGGCCGCCCCATCCAACCCCACCTGGAGGGCGGTGTTCACGGCCACGAACCGCTCGAAGCCGGAAATGGCGGTGAGATCGTGGGTGTAGCTGATGGGGCGCAGCTGCAATCGACCAGCGTCCACCATGGCCGTCAGGCGCGGGCCGCCCCACAGATAGGCAGCGCACGCCTCGCCTACCAGCAGCCCTCGATCGGCCAGATCGGCCAGCTCCTCGGTGACCAGCCCGGAATGCACCCGCACCGGCTTGTCCAGGGCGGCCACCACCGAGGCTCCGATCATCCCGGGGCCCCACTGGATGGTCGCCCCGTCGGGGATGAGCCCGGCGACGAGGCGGCCGATCTCCTGGTGGGCCGGCCCGGCCCGGTGGGTGGGCGGCGGGTCGGGTGGGTCAGCCCTCTCGATGACACCGATCACCCGGCATTCAGGCAGGGCCGGGGCGCGCCGGGGAGGCAACCCCGGCCACCGTTCGATGACCACGCCCCTGACCGCGGCGCAGGCCGCGACCTCGGCGAACCCCGGACTGCCCGCCAGCCGCCAGTGAGGCGCGCCTCCACCGAACCGGCGGTCCTCGAAGGCCCCGACGACGGCCACGTCGGGGCGGAGCCGGCCCATGAGAAGCCGGGGAATGGCGGAAAGTCGAGTGGCGATCGGCCTTACCGTGCCGGCCGCCACGGCCTGGCGCAGGCCGGGACCGATCATGACCGAGGTAACCGGAACACCGGGTGAGGAGATCCAATCCGGACGGCGCACCACCCAGCCCGTGAGAACCTCCAACTGCTCATCGGGTGGTAGGGCGAGCACCGCGGCGAGCGTGGCAGGCGCCGGCAGGGGTCCGTCGGGGCCGTCCGCCAGGACGGCCAGGCATCGTGGGCTCAACGGGCCAGGGTCAGCAGGAAGTCACCGTCGGGATCGGTCCAACTCCCTGAGGCGGTGAGCCCGGCGGCCGCCAGCTCCCCCGGCAGAAGTCGGCGGTCGAATTTGGCCGATATCTCGGTGAGGAGCTCCTCTCCCTCCTCGAGATCGACCACCAGGTCGAGCGCGCTCACCTCGACCCGATGCGCCTCCAGAGATCGCAGCCGCATCTCGATCCACCGCTCCTCTGTGTTCCAGACCGCCTTGTGCTCGAAGCGGCTCGGGTCGAAGTTGGCGTTGAGCGCGTGGTTGAGCACCGACAGGACATTCAAATTGAAAGCCGCAGTGACGCCCTGGGCGTCGTCGTAGGCGGCGAGCAAACGGGCCGGATCTTTGTCCAGATCGGCGCCGATCAGCAAACGGTCCTCGGGCCGCATGGCGTTGCGGAACTCGGTGAAAAGCAGCCCGCGCTCGGGTGGCGTGAAGTTGCCGATCGTGCTGCCGAGGAAGGCCCACAGCTGGCGGCCCGCGGCGGGCAGCTTGGTGAGATGCGAGCGGAAGTCGCCCACCACGGCGTGCACCTCGACGTCGTAGCGCTCCCCCAGCTCTGAAGCGGCTTCTCGCAGGACCTCCTCGCTGATGTCGAGCAGGGTCACGGCACGCAGGTTCCCCGATGCGGCCATGGCGTCGAGGAGCAGCCTGGTCTTCTCCGATGTCCCCGACCCGATCTCGACCAGGGTGTCCGCGCCCGCTTGGTCCACGATCTCCGCCGACCGTTCGGCCAGGATGGCCCGCTCGGCCCGCGTCAGGTAGTACTCGGGCAGCCGGGTGATCTCGTCGAAAAGGCGACTGCCGACCTCGTCGTAGAACCAGACGGGGGGTATGGACTTCGGATTGGAGGTAAGGCCGGACCGGATGTCGTCCTCCATGGCCAGCCGCCGGCCCGAGGGCGTGACGAGCACCTCTACTGTCGCGTTTTGACCCACAGCTCACATTTCCTTGGTCAGATGTCCTTGGCCAGGCGCACTCCGGTGAACGGCCAGCGGACCGCCGGAGGGAAGAAGTTGCGGTAGGTGCCGCGAATGTGGCCGGGAGGGGTGGCGCAGCAACCCCCGCGAAGGACGTGCTGGTTGACCATGAACTTGCCGTTGTACTCGCCGACGGCGCCTGTGGCCGGTCGGAACCCGGGGTAAGGCAGGTAGGCGGACGCGGTCCAGGCCCAGGCCTCACCGTAGAAGGACGGTGCGGGCTGGGGCCGGGGATGGACGTAGTCACGGCCGGACAGCTGCCCGTTTACAGGTTGCCCGGCCGCCGTCACCTCCCACTCGAACTCGGTCGGCAGACGGGCCCGGGCCCAGGTGGCGAAGGCGTCGGCCTCGTAGTAGCTCACGTGGCAGACCGGCTCGGCGGGGTCGACCGGGCGGCGCCCGTGCAAGGTGAAGACGGTCCACGCATCGTCATCGCAGCGCCAGTACAGCGGGGCGTCCCACCCACCCTCGTTGACGGCCGCCCAGCCGTCGGACAGCCACAGACCGGCCGTGCGGTAACCCCCGTCGTCGATGAACTCGAGCCACTCCCCACATGTCACCAGTCGATCGGCCAGCCCGAACGGCTGGAGGAGAACTTCGTGGCGGGGCCCTTCGTTGTCGAAAGAAAACCCGGGACGGCTGTGGCCGACCGCGACCACCCCCCCGTCGCACCTGGTCCAGCTCACTGCTGCCTGGGTCCGTGGAGCCGGTTTGGCGGGGCGCCGGGGGTAGGCGTAGGGGGGATCGAGGGGACTCATGGACAGCACGTGCTTGATGTCCATGAGGAGCAGTTCCTGATGTTGTTGTTCGTGATGCAGGCCCAGGTCGACCAGGTACGAGATCCGATCGTCGAGGTCCCGGGTAAGCAGGCGCGCCATGTGCTCGTCGACGTGGTGGCGATAGGCGGCGATCTCGCCTGTTCCGGGGCGGGAGACGCAGCCCCGCTGAGACCGGGTGTAGCGGGGCCCGACCGCCTCGTAGTACGAGTTGAAGAGGAAGCCGTAGTCACGGTGGAAGGGCCGGTACCCCGGCAGGTAGGCCTGGAGCAGGAACGTCTCGAAAAACCAGCTGGTATGGGCCCGATGCCACTTGGTCGGGCTCACGTCGGGCATCGACTGGACCGTCTGGTCCTCCGCCGAGAGCGGAGCCGCCAGGTACTCGGTGAACGCCCTCACCTCGCCGTAGCGCTCCCGGAGGTCGAGTGCCGACGGGGCGGCCTGGTCGTGGACGACTGCGCTCATCGGCGACCTTCTCCGTTTCGTTCGGGGGGTTTCCGGCTTCTCACGTCGACACGAAGGCGCCGGCAAAGCACCTCCGGCATCACGCTACCCGCCTCCTGGCGCTACATAAACGTCAGCTGTGGGGAGGCCAGCCGCCCGCAGCCGCTCGACTGCCGGTTCAGCTACCGGTCCAGCTGCTGAGTAGTGCTGGGCTTGGTGCCGTGGCGCACCGCGTAAACGGCGGCTTCAGTACGGCGCTTCATGCCCAGCTTGGACAAAAGGTTCGAGACGTAGTTCTTGATCGTCTTCTCGGCCAGGTACATCGCGTCGGCAATCTGGCGGTTGGTCTTGCCCTCGGCTATCAGCTCGAGGATCCTCTGCTCCCGGGGGGTCAGCTGATCGGTCGGCTCGTCGTGTCGCCTGGCGTGCATGCGCTCCATGACCTGTGTGGTGAGCGCTGGATCGAGCAGCGAATGCCCGGCTGCCACCCGGCGGACGTCTCTGACCAGGTCCGATCCGCGGACCTCTTTCAACACGTAGCCGGATGCCCCGGCCATGATGGCGTCGAAGATGGCCTCCTCTTCGGAGAACGAGGTGAGCATCAAACAAACGATCCCGGGGTCGCGAGAGCGCACCTCCCGGCAGACCTCGATCCCGTTGCCGTCCGGCAGCCGGACATCGAGGACAGCGATCTGCGGCTTCAGACGGGGGATGAGCTCGATGGCCTCGGCCGCGGTGCCCGCCTCCCCCACTATTTCAAGCCTGTCGTCGGACTCCAGCAGACTACGTAGCCCTTCCCGTACGACCTCGTGGTCATCGAGGAGGAACACGGTGACCTTCGCCTCAGAGCTGTCCATCGCCTCCCAGCCGCCTTTCCCATCCACGCCTCCCGATCCAGGCGCCTTCTTGCTCAGGCGCCCCCCAACGCGGCAGCGAGGGAGGGTAGCCGGTCGGCCAATCTCCGTTCGGTGTCATGGCGGACCAGCGGGCCCGCCCCCACACCCAGCATGTCATGTGGGACGGCCATCCGTTCGCACAGCCGGATAAGCGAGACGTCATAGGCCAAGTAGCTGGCCAGACGGCCTGAGGCGTCGCCCCCCGAATCGAGGTCGGCCCGACAGGAGAGCGCGTGGGTCACAAGATCGGCGACCGACCCGCGGCCAGCCTCGTCTTCGTCCAAGGCCATGCGCAACATCTCCGAATAGACACTCACTCCGCGCCATGATCCTCGGGCTTTGGTCACCGTAACAGGGCCCAAGGTCCCAAGGTCCGCCGACATGCCTACGCCGGCGCGCGTCACACGACCTGTAGTGGCACGCGCCACTGCAAGAGCGTGCCAGCCGGCCGCCGACCCACGATGCTGAGCTCGCCACCCAATCGATGGGCCCGGGTCGCCATGTTGTCCAGCCCGTGCCCGGCCGCGGGCTCACCCGACATCCCCACACCGTCGTCCGAGACGCTCAAGGTGACCCAGCCTTCACCAACCCGGAGAACCACGTCGACCGCTGTTGCCTTGGCATGCCGGCTGACGTTGGACAGCGATTCGCGCGCCACCGACGCCAGCTGTGGTACCAGGCTCTCGTCCACAGCCGCCTCGACCGGTCCCCGGAAGGTGAGCCGGGGCGCGAAGCCCAGCTGCTGGGCGCACTCGACCACGATGGCCCGCAGCTGCGACCTCAGGCCGTCGGGGCCGGCAGAAGCGGGCCGGTTGAGATCGAAGATGGTCTCCCGGATCTCGCGGATGACCCCGTCGATGGACTCGACGGTGGCCCGGATGCGCTCTGCCACCACCCCCTCCGCGATCCGCTCGGTCGCCTCGAGCTGCATGCCGAGGGCGAACAGCCTCTGGATCACCGTGTCGTGCAGGTCGCGGGCGATCCGCTCGTACTCGGCCGACAAGCGCATGCGCTCCAGGTCGTCGCGCGCCGTCCCGAGAGCGAGCACGATGGCGGCCGCCGAGGCGAACACCTCGGCCGCCCCGACCTCCTCGGCGACGAACTGCGCCGCATCGCGCCGGCGGGCCAGCACCAGGCTCCCGACCGGCCCGTCCTCGGCTTGCATCGTCAGGTACAGGCCGGGCCCGAAACCGGCCGCCCGGGCTTCTGTCAAGACATCGCGCTCGGCTGTCATGTCGGGGATGGCGAGCGTGCGCCCGAGGCGCATGGAGCGAGCGGCCAGGCTGGTGGCAGCCGGGCGGGTGGCGCCACGAAGCGAGTCGGCGGCCTCGCCTTCAGCTGCCGCCACGACGACCTGCTCGCGGTCGTCGGATTGGATGTATATCCAGGCCGCGACCGCACCCACCAGCTGCCGGGCTCGACGAGCCGTCATCTCGAGCAGGTCAGGCGTGGGGTCGCCGGTGATCACGCGCTGGCTGATCTCGTTGACGAACCGGAGCAGGTCCTCTCCCCGCCGTCGCTCTGTGGCGTCGCGGACGAACGCCCCCACCCGCAGCCGGCCGTCGACTTTGGTAGGGACCAGGCTGACGTCGAGCGGGAAGACCGAGCCGTCGACGGCCCGGCCGCGCAGCTCCAGGCCGATCCCCATGGGCCGGCCCTCCGGAGCCGTCAGGTAGCTCCCCCGGTGGCGAGCGTGAAGCGACCGCAGGCCTTCGGGGAGAAGCACCTCAACCGGCTGGCCGAGGAGATCCTGAAGGGGGTAGCCGAAGAGGGCCTCGGCCGCGGGGCTGGCCATCTCGATGGTGCCGTCCTCACCGGTGACTATGAGCGCGTCAGGTGACGCCCGAAACATCTCCTCAAGCAGCCGGGTGCGCTCGTCGCTCACCGGGGGCAACTGTATCGGGGCCGGCTGGCGCCGACCCCGGGGCTGGCGCCGACCCCGGGGGAGACGTCGATCGAGTGGGCACCTTTTGGTGAGTGGGCAGTTTTGCCGCAAATAGCTGAAAAAGGCACCGCTCACCAAACGGGATACCACTCGTTGGGGAGAACCGGCATCGGCCCGACCCGCCAGACCGCCAGAACCCGCTAGACCATAACCCGCTAAACGACGGGTTCGCTCAGCGCGGCGTTGGTCCATCTCGGATCGCCGGTGACCTCCTCGACCACCCACGCGGGCAGATCGACCGGATCGTCGGGGGAGTCGAGCTCCACCTCGGCGATCACCAGGCCCTCGTGGCGCCCGGAGTAGACGTCCACCTCGAAGTGCCTGCCACCTAAGGGGACCAGATAACGGGTCTTGCGGATCTCGCCCGGCAGGCAGAGGGTGTCCAACAGGACCTCGGCTTCGCCCGGCGGGATGGAGTACTCGAATTCGGCCCGGGCCAGGCCGCCCGCGCCTTTGATGGTCAGCGTCGCCCGGCGGGCGGGCTGTCAGCCGCACCCGAACGGAGCGGGCCGCGTCTCGGGCCAGGTAACCCTGGCGGATCTCGGTTCCGGACTCGGGGAGATCCACACGGGCGGCGTCGACCAGGAACTTCCGCTCGATCTCTATGCCCACTACCCCAGTATGGCGGTTCGATATCCTGAGCCGGCCCATGACTTCCCCGTGGTACCCGTCGCCCAGCGTCGTACGGGCTGCTCCTGCCCGGCGCGATGCCTGACGGCCCGGACGCGGAGAAGCCCCCGGTCCGACCCGACGGCCTGGAAGGCCTGCGGCGTCTCGGACGCAAGACCACCGCGCCCCTGCCCGATGGCGACCCGCCAGAGCGGGGCGCCCGGCGGGGGGCCCATCGGCGCACACGCGGCCTGCGGCGGCGCTGGCCGCACCGGATCCTCGTCACGGTCAACGTGTTGACCGGGCTGTCGGTGATCTGCGCCGCCTCGGCCTACGGCTACGTGCAATGGAGGCTGGGACAGGTAAAGCGAGTCCACGTGGCTGGCTTGCATGCCCAAGGCCACAGCGCCCAGAGCGCCGACGACGGGTCGTCCATCGCGCCGTTCACCATGTTGTTCATAGGCTCGGACACCCGCGACCTCGGCGCGGGTGGGGGGGCCCAGTTCGGAAACACCGATACCGTGTCGGGCCAACGCTCCGACAGCATCATCTTGGTCCGGGTAGTTCCCAAGACCCGTTCGCTCGCCCTGTTGTCGATCCCACGAGACACTCTGGTCGCCATCCCGGGCCAAGGCACGACCCGCATCAACGTCGCCTTCAACACCGGGACGCCCGATCTGCTCGTCACGGTTCTGGACCAGGATTTCGGTATTCAGGTCAACCACGTGGCCGAGCTGAACTTCGACACGTTCCGGTCTCTGGCCGACGCGGTCGGCGGGGTCCAGCAGTACTTCCCGAGCCCGGCCCGGGACGCCTTCTCGCTGCTCAACATCCCGGCGGCGGGCTGCTACAACCTGGTTGGCGACCAGGCCCTGGCCTTCGTACGGTCCCGCGAGTACGAGTACGAGATCAATGGCCAGTGGCATTACCAGCTCTACCCGGAAAGCGATCTGGCCCGTATCCAGCGCCAGCAGTCGTTCGTTCGTGACCTGGTCCGCAAGGCCCGCACCGTGGCGCCGACCAACCTGATCGAGCTGAATTCGATCATCGGCGGGATAACCAAGAACCTCACCCTGGACAGTGGCTTCACCAACTCCTTGATCTTCACGCTGGTCAAGGACTTCAGATCCGCCGACCTCTCCACCATTCCGTCGTACACCTACCCTGCAGTGAACTCGACCTCGGAGCCAGGCGCTCTGGACCCGCAGAAGGACCAAGGCCAAGCGGTCATCCAGCAGTGGTTGAACGTCGGGGCTCCGTCCACGCCGACCACCTCCCCCACCACCGCGCCCGCGACACCGAAGCCGGTGATCACGGTCAACCCGTCATCGGTTGTCATCGAGGTGGCCAACGGGAGCGGGGTCGGTGGCCAGGCCGGCCAGGCGGGCCAGGACGTCACCAGCCTGGGTTACCAGACGAGGGTCACCAGCGACGCTCCGAACTTCGGCCTGGCCACCACGGAGATCGCTTACGCCCCCGATTCACTGGCCGCGGCCCGGCAGCTTCAGAGCCAACTCGTGTCGGGGGCCACCCTGGTCGAAGAAGCCTCCCTCACCCCGACGCCGTACAACCTCGAGCTGATCACCGGCAAAGACTACAAGGGGGTCATCGCCTCGTCGGGCTCGGTGGGGACGGCCGCCTCGTCGACGACCAGCTCGACCATCGCGAGCCCCGCCTATGTCGGCACTCCGACAGTGGACCCCGACTCGTCGTCGATCTTCCAGGGCGTGTACATGCCGCCAGGCCTCCAGAAGGGTCAGGTACCTCAGACCTGCGGCGAGTAAGGTCCCCACCTACTGACAGGCTAACTGTCAGAAATGAGGTTCGGCCCTGACGATTGGTGCTCCAGCCCCGGCCCAGCTCTGAGCACGAGACCCGGGATTGTGCGCACCCCACTGTCACGAAACCGAGCTCTGCGTACAGCCAAACCGGCTGCTGAGTACAGTGAAACCATGAGTGCACGAGCGGTCGACGGTCGGACGGCCAGGCGGGAACGTAATAGGCAGGAGGTGGTCGAGGCGGCGCTCACCCTCGTAGACGAAGGTGAGGCGGACCCGTCCATCGAACAGCTGACGAAGCGGTCCGGACTGTCGGCACGGTCGATATTCCGCTACTTCGACGGCCTGGACGACCTGCGGCGGGAGGTGATGCGCCGTCATTTTGACCGGGTCGAGCCCCTCGGTGAAATACCGGACCCAGGCCAGGGTCGCTTCGATCAGCGTGTGAAGAGCTTCGTGGAAACCAGGATCCGGCTCAACGAGGCCATGGCCGGGCAGGCCCGTACGGCGCGACTGCGTGCGCCGTACTCGTCGGTCATCGCCAATGACATCCGGGAGTACCGGGGGGTGTTGGACGCCCAGGTCCGCAAGCACTTCGCGCCCGAGCTCAAGGGCAGGTCCCGGGCGGAAGCCGACGACCTGGTCACCGTGGTCGACGTGTTGATGTCCTTCGACGGTTGGGACCTGTTGGTGAGCGAGCACTCCCGATCCCGCCCCCAGGTCCGCCGGGCATGGACCCAGGCCCTGACCAATCTGTTCGGTCGAGGTACTCCTTAAGGTTTAAGGTCCTTGAAGGTCCTTCACGCCCACCCCAGGTCGGCCAGGCGCCGATCGGAGATCCCGAAGTGGTGGGCCACCTCGTGGATCACGGTCAAGGTGACCATCTCCACCAGCTCGGCCTCACTGTGGGTCATCGAGGTGATGGGTCCCCGGAAGATCGTGATCCGATCGGGCATGACTGCCCCATAAGAAAGGGGTGAGCGCCGGGTCAGGTCAACCCCCTCGTAGAGCCCGAGGAGCGTCCCCCGGCGCCCATCCAGCTGCGCAGTCGTGGGCCAGTCCTCCACGAACACGGCGACGTTCTCCATGAGCCGGCCCAGCGACTCGGGTATCGAGTCGAGAGCGTCTGCGACCAGGCGTTCGAAGGCAGCCCGGTCGATATCCACTCTCGGGAGCGCCGAAGCTCAGCGGGCCCGCCGGCGCGCCTGCTTGATGGTTCCGGGGGGTAGGCCGGGGCGCGTCCGAGCGTCGTTCTTCCCGCTGCGCTTCTGGCGAGAGGCGGCCCGGCGGTACTCGCGTCCCATGTTCGGTAGGTCCTGGTTGGTGAGGATCGCCTCTTCGAAGGCTTGAGCCCGCTGCGCCTTGGGCACCCGGGACAGGTAGCGCGCCGTTTCAGCCATCCCCTCGGGGAGGCGGCGCCCCTTCTCCTTCGATTTGTCTATGAACCTCAACATGCGCCGGATGTACCAGCGGCGCAAGAACCCTACGTTCATGAACCGCCGGCCCAACGCGCTGCGGATCCGGCGCTTCGGCTTGGCTTCCCCTTCACCTCGATCGCTCATCGACTCCAGCCTACGGCGCGCTGCGCCGGCACGCGCCCAGCTAACGGGGCTACGGGCCCTAACGCAAGAGGCTGCGGGCGATCACGATGCGCTGGATCTGATTGGTGCCCTCGTAGATCTGGGTGATCTTGGCGTCGCGCATGTACCGCTCGGCGGGGAAGTCGACCGTGTACCCGTTGCCGCCGAGCAATTGGACAGCGTCGGTGGTCACCCGCATGGCGGTGTCGGAGGCGAAGCACTTGGCCATGGCTCCGACCGGGTTCAGCTCCCCATCGGGATCGTCCTCGTCGATGAGGGCACACGCCCGGTACGTCAGGACGCGAGCGGCCTCGACCTTCATGGCCATGTCGGCCAGCATGAACTGGAGACCCTGGTACTCAGCGATGGGCCGCCCGAACGTCTTGCGTTCGGTCATGTACCCCGCGGCCAGGTCGATGGCGCCTTGGGCGATGCCCACCGCCTGAGCAGCGATCGCCGGGCGGGTCCGATCCAGGGTGTGCATGGCTATGCGGAAGCCCTGCCCTTCCTCGCCGATGAGGTTCCCGGCCGGTACCCGCACGTCTTCGAGGATCACTTCTGCGGTCGGGCTGCCGTGGATCCCCATCTTGTGCTCGAACTTCCCGAACTCGAGACCGAAGTCCCGCTCCACGAGGAAGCAGGACACCCCCCTCGACCCCGCCGCGGGATCGGTCTTGGCAAACACGACGTATATGTCGGAGATCCCGGCATTGGTGATCCACTGCTTGCGACCGTTCAAGACATACGAATCCCCGTCGCGCACCGCCCTCGCCGTCATGGCGGCCACATCGCTACCTGCGTCGGATTCGGACAGGCAGTAGCTCCCCTGGCTCTCTCCGCCTGCCACCCTCGGCAGGTAGCGGGCCTTGAGCTCATGGGAGGCCCAGTTCACGATAGGGGTCATGGCCAGCCCGTTGACCGCCATCATGAGGCTGGTCGACGCGCAGACCCGGGCGATCTCCTCGACCATGATGGCCTGGGTCACGTGGTCGGCCGCCGAGCCCCCGTACTGCTCGGGGATGCTCATCCCGGGGAGGTCCATGGCCACGCAGGCCTTGAAGTTGTCCCACGGGAACTCACCTGTGGCGTCGACCTCTGCCGCTCTCGGGGCGAAGCGCTCCTCGGCCAGCTGGCGGACCGCGGCCCGGAACGACTTCTGCTCATCGGTGAGGTTGATCGGCTGCACGCCCCCATTCTGCCACCCCTGCGGCCAATGTGGTTGGAAGTCCTACTAATCCTCCGCCGAGCGACGCGGATATGGTCATGACCGTGCTGGCGCTGCTCTTCCCCGGACAAGGATCCCAACGAGCCCAGATGGGTACCCCCTGGAGGGGGCACCCGGCCTGGGCCGTGGTCGACAAGGTCTCCGAGGCGAGCGGCCGGGACGTGGCCGCCCTGCTAACCGAGGCGGATGCGGAGACGCTCAAGGGGACCCGGAACGCCCAGATCGCCGCGTTCGCCCTCAGCCTGGTCACGTTCTACGCGGCCCGCTCGAGCGGCCTGGAGTACGTCGGAGTGGACGCGGCCGCGGGGCACAGCCTCGGTGAATACACCGCCCTTGTCGCAGCTGGGGCCCTGACCGTGGAGCAGGGCACCCGGCTCGTCGCGGCGCGGGCCGACGCCATGCAGAGCGCGGCCGACGAGAACCCAGGAACCATGGCGGCCGTGCTGGGACTCGAGCCCGAGGCAGTGAGCAAGGCGTGCGAGACGGTCGAAGACGCCTGGCCGGCCAACGACAACGCTCCGGGCCAGGTAGTCATCGCCGGAACCCCCGAAGGTGTCGAGCGGGCCGGCGAAGCGGCACGACAGCTCGGCGCCAAGCGAGTCATGCCCCTACCGGTGGGCGGAGCATTCCACTCCCCTCTCATGGCCCCCGCCCAGCGCTCCCTGAATGCCGCACTGGGAGCGGCCCACTTTCACGAAGCGACCATCGACGTGGTCGCCAACGTCGACGCCGCGCCCCACCGGAGCGGCTTCGCCGAGCTGTTGTCACGCCAGTTGGTGGCACCGGTGCGTTGGCGCGAGTCGTTGCTCACCCTCAGCGCCCAAGGGGTCAGCCATTACCTGGAATTGGGCCCGGGAACAGAGCTGTCAGGGATGGTGAAACGAACCGTCGACGACTCGAGCCGGGGGAACGTGGCCACCCCGGAGGACTTGGAGAGGCTTACTGCTTTCCTGGAGCCGGCTCGGGGGTGAGAAGCCCGTCACGCAGCTGGCGCTTCATGATCTTGCCAGCCGGGTTGCGCGGCAGCTCACCGGGATAAAACCAGATCCGGACCGGCACCTTGAAGGCGGCCAAGCGGGTCCGGACCAGCTCTTGGAGATCAGCCTCGCTCACCGTCGTTCCGGGGAGAAGGCACACCACTGCGCCAACCTCTTCGCCAAGGACAGGGTGGGGGATGCCGATCACGGCGGCGTCGGCCACGGCGGGATGGTCGTGCAAGACGCCCTCGATCTCGACGCTCGAAACGTTCTCACCAGCCCGGATCACCATGTCCTTGGCCCTGTCCACGATGTACACGAAACCCTCTTCGTCCAAGCGGGCCACATCGCCGGTGTGGAGCCAACCGCCCGTAATCGTCTGGGCGGTGGCGTCGGGCTTGTTCCAGTAGCCCTTGATGATGTTCGGACCCTTGATCCACAGCTCGCCGACCTCGCCGACGGGAACCTCCTGGCCAGAAGGGTCGACGACCTTCACGGTGACGACCGGCACCGGCGGTCCCACGCTGTCGGGCTTGGCCAGGTAATCATCCCCGACGTTCATGGTCGATATGGACGACGTCTCGGTCATTCCGTACCCGTTCGAAGCAGGACTGGAATTGAAGCTCTCCTTGACCCGCCGAGCCAGCTCCGGCGGGGCGGGGGCGCCTCCGTAGGCCACGGATTTGACACTAGAGGTGTCTCTTTTTCCGAAATCGGGATGGTTCATGACCTGCAGCACCATCGTCGGCACCCCGCCGAAGTTGGTGATCCGCTCCCGCTCGATCAGCTCCAGGGCCCGACCGGCATCCCACCGGTACATCATCACCAGCTTGCCGCCCGCCAGTATGTTCCCGAGGAGGATGGAATGGCAGCCGGTGGCGTGAAACAGCGGCACCGACAGCAGCGACGCGTTCTGGTTCCCCGTGCCCGGCATTTGTGGCTCGGCGCCGACCCGGAAGGCAGCGCGCACGTTGACATAGAACAGGCTCATCGGATTGGTGCAGATGTTGCGGTGGGTCCCGAGGGCGCCCTTGGGCCGGCCGGTCGTGCCCGAGGTGTAGAAGATCGTGGCATCGTCGTCGGTGGCCACGTCGATCTCAGGCAACGCGACCTCGGCTCCACCAGCGCGCGCCGGTGCCTCGCCGAGCACCGTCTCCCAGTCGAGCATGCCGGCAGGCGTCTGACCCGGCGTGGCGCGAACCACCACGCTGGCAGTCAGCTCGGGCAGGGACTCCCGCAGCGGATCGATGCGGGCCGCCCTTTCGGCGTCCGCGAAGACCAGCTTGGTCCCCGAATCGGACAGCCCGTACTGCAGCTCGTCGCCGGTCCACCACGCGTTCAACGGCACCAGCACGGCGCCGGCCGCCGCCGCTCCCCAAAAGGCGATCGACCACTCGGGCAGGTTCCGCATGGCGATCGCCACCCGATCGCCTTCACGCACCGCGAACCGGTCGCGCAACAGGTGCGCCAATCGGGCGGCGGCCCGGAAGTGCTCCTCGAAAGTGAGCCGCTCGTCCTCGTAGACGATGAACGCCTTGTCCCCGTGGCCCCGGCTCGTCTTCAAGATGTCGGAGAGGGTGGGAAGGCAGTTCTTCCACACTTTGGTCGGGAGGCCCCGGATCTCGACCTCGTCCACCTCGAAGGTCTGTCCTGCTGCGGTCAGCGCGGCGTCCGCCTTGGCGACGGAGATGCGAGGGGTCATACGATGAAAAGCTCTTTCCATGCGCCGAGCTGCTCGCGCACCTGATTCGCAGTGAGCCGCAGCGTCTCGAGCTTCACCGCGTCGGCGATCTCACGCTGGTCCCAGTAATGCTCGCTGGCGCCCCGGAAGAGAGGCTTGCGCCAGGCGATCAGGTCGCCAGGGGCGTCGCCGAAGAAGCCCCAGAGCGTGAAGGCCCATTCCATGTCGTGGATGACTGGGGCCCGGCCCAGGTGGGCGGCCCGGCGGGCGCCGCAGCCGAACCCGCCAGCGACGGCGTCGTCGCGGAACTCACCGTCGGTCAGCTGGATCCGGTCCTCGAGGAGCCGGGCCAGCTTCAGGCCGTAGCCGAGATCGGGCCCGGCCGACCCGAAGCGCGGTCCTGAGGGGGCTTGCAGGCTGACCGGATCGCCAGGCCGTTCCAGGTACCAGCGCTTGGGCGGGGGGAGCAGGGCCGACGGGCGTATCCGGTCGGTCACCTGCGTCGGCACGTGCTCGGGTTGGGTCACAGGGCTGGATTTTGTTCGGGCTCGCCCACATGCAGCAACCCGAAGACCAGGGAATCGGCGAGCGCCGACCACGACGCCTCGATGACGTTCTCCGACACCCCGATCGTGGTCCAGGTGCGGTCACCGTCGGTCGAGTCGATCAAGACCCTTGTGACCGCTGCCGTTCCCCGGCTCGTGTCCAAGACCCGCACCTTGTAGTCGGTCAGGTGGACGAGGGACAGCTTCGGGTAAACGCCCCCAATGGCCTGGCGCATGGCGGCATCGAGCGCGTTCACGGGCCCGTTGCCTTCAGCGGTTGCGATGACCCGGTTGTCACCGACGAGGACCTTCACGGTCGCCTCGGTCACGAAATTACCGTCCTCGCGCAGCTCGGTGATGACCCGGTGCGACTCCAGGCCGAAGAAGGCCTGCTTCCAGCCGGTTGCGGCCCGCATCAGGAGCTCGAGCGACCCGTCGGCCACCTCGAAGTGGTAGCCCCGGTGCTCCAGCTCCTTGAGCTGATCGACAACTGTCGTCAGGGCCGGGCCGTCGAGGGCCAGGCCCATCTGCTCGGCCTTCAGCGCGATGGTCGAACGACCGGCCATCTCGCTCACGACGAAACGGGTGCCGTTGCCGATCGAGTCCGGATCGACGTGCTCATAGGCGTCGCGCGACCGGGCTATGGCGCTGGTGTGCAACCCGGCCTTGTGAGCGAAGGCGGACGCCCCGACGAAGGGCTGGTGCGGGTCGGGCGCGATGTTGACGACCTCGGCAATGTGGTGCGACACCGACGTCAACAGAGGCAGCCGCTCGCGGTCGATGGTGGCAACCCCCATCTTCAACGAGAGGTCCGGGATGGCCGAGGTCAGATCGGCATTGCCGGTGCGCTCCCCGTAGCCGTTGATGCATCCCTGAACCTGTGTGGCACCCATGCGGACGGCCATGAGCGAGTTGGCCACTGCGCAACCCGAGTCGTTGTGGAAGTGGCAGCCGATGCCGGTGGAAGGAAACAGCTCCCTGATCTCGCCGACTACCCGCTCCACCTCGAAAGGAAGGCTTCCCCCGTTGGTGTCGCACAGCACCAAGACCTCGGCGCCCGCCCCCGCCGCGGCGCGCAGCACGTCACGGCTGAACGCCTGGTCGTCGCCGTAACCGTCGAAGAAGTGCTCGGCGTCGAGGAACACCCGCTTCCCCTGGGCCACCAGATAACCGACGGAGTCGGCCACCATGTCGAGCGCCTCGCTGAGCGAGGTCCGCAGCGTCTCGGTCACGTGCCAGGCGGCCGACTTGGCCACCAGGCATACGACATCGGTACCGGCGGCCAGCATGTCGGCCATCACCGGGTCGGTCTCGGCCCGGCCCCCCGCCTTGCGGGTCGATCCGAACGCGACGAGCGTGGCATGGTGCAGGTGCAGGTCCCCGGCCGCGGCTCGCCGGAAGAACTCGGCGTCTTTGGGGTTGGCCCCCGGCCAGCCCCCCTCGATGTACTGGACGCCGAGGTGATCAAGCTGCTCGGCCACTCGGAGCTTGTCGTCGACGGTCAACGACAGACCCTCCTGCTGGCTCCCGTCCCGCAGGGTGGTGTCGTAGACATCGACCGAGTCGGGCAGCTCGGGCGGCGCTACATGGGCATGGTTGGCGGGATGTTCATGGTCACCCGACATGTTCCACCCAGTCCTTGTAGCGGTCCACCTGGCCCCGGACAGCAGCCCGGTAGATCTCTTGGACCTGGCGGGTGATCGGGCCGGGCTGGCCGCCGTTCAACACCCGGTCGTCCACCGAGGCGATGGGCACGACCTCGGCCGCCGTGCCGGTGAGGAAGGCCTCCTCGGCGACGTAGAGGTCGGACCGGAGGAGGTTGCCGAACTCGACCTCGTAGCCGAGGTCCCGGGCGATGGTGATCACGGAGTCCTGGGTGATGCCCTCAAGCGCCCCCGCCGAGAGGGGCGGGGTGATGATACGGCCGTGGCGCACGACGAAGAGGTTCTCACCGGTGCACTCGCTGACGTATCCCTGCGGGGAGAGGAGGATGGCCTCGTCGTAGCCCGACTTGAGCGCCTCCACCTTGGCCATCGACGAGTTGATGTACATACCGGTCCCCTTGGCCGCAGGGGGCAGGGCGTTGGGATCGTGGCGCTGCCAGGAGCTGATCTTCATACGGACGCCGTTGGCGACGCCTTCGTCACCCAGGTAGGCGCCCCAAGGCCACACCGCGATCGAGACGTTGACCGGGCACGGTAAGGGGTTCAACCCCATCTCCCCGTAGCCCAAGTAGACGATGGGCCGGATGTAGCACTCGGCCAACCCGTTGACCCGGACGGTCAGCTTGGTGGCGTCGATGATGTCCCGGGGCGTGAACGGCACGTCGATCATGAAGATCTTGGCCGAGTTGAACAGGCGTTCGATGTGATCGGTGAGGCGGAACACGGCCGGCCCCGAGTCAGTCGGGTAGGCGCGGATACCCTCGAACACTCCGCACCCGTAGTGCAGGGTGTGGGTCAGGACGTGGATCCGGGCTTGGTCCGAGTCGACCAGCTCCCCATCCATCCAGATCTTCTCGGTGGTGGTGATGGGCACGGCTCTACACCCTTTCTGCTATCGCGTCGCCG
>JAFAWZ010000302.1 GCA_019241495.1 Acidimicrobiales bacterium
GTCAAGCTGGCCGAGAGCGACTCGTTGGAGGCCCACGTGGTGCGCCGATACGTCAACATGATCCAAAAGGAGCGCGGCGAGCTCCACGGTCGGATGCTCCCGATCCGCGCCGAGGACCTGAAGGCCCTGGGCCGGTTCTTCGAGCGCGACGAGGCTGCCATGGAGATCAAGCTCGCCGAGCTGGGGCTGCACTACTGAGACCGGGGTCAGCGGAACAGGGTCAACCAGGCATCCTTGGTGCGCGGCTTGAACACCATGTTGATCTCCTTGACCGCCTCCAGCGTGGCGGCCGAGGCCACCGAGTAACGATGGCCCGGATAGATCACGGTGGACTCCGGCAGCCCGGCCAGCTTCTGGAGGCTATCGTACATGGCGCCCGCGTCGCTACCGGGCAGGTCGGTCCGGCCGCAACCCTCGAGAAACAGCGTGTCGCCGGCCACGAGCATCCCCTCGACCAAGAAGCACTGGCTGCCCGGCGTGTGGCCCGGAGTGTGGAGCATCTCCACCTCGAGGCCCCCCACTACCAGCTCGTCCCCGCTGAAGTGCCCCACCATGTCCGAGAGGTCCAACCCGGTGGTCCGGGCGATGAGCGGGACCTCGTCGCGATGGGCGTGCACCGGCACAGACATATGGCCGAGCAGCTCGCCCAGCCCCTCGATGGAGTGGCCCATCATGGAGCCGCCCACGTGGTCGGGATGGTGATGGGTCGCGAGGACCCCGACGATGCGCATGCCGTCCCCCTCCGCCGCCGACACCAGATCCGCAACCCCGTAGGCCGGGTCCACGATCACCGCCTCCCCCGGCCTCTCTGTCCCCGATCAGATAGGAAAAATTGACCATCTGCGCGGCCAATGGGTCCGAGACCGCGTAGTCCCGCCCCGACAGCAGCTGGCGGAAGTAGAGCCGGTCGGCGGGCATGAGTCAATACTAGAGGACCGGAATAGTTGCGAGCACAATCATGTTGGGAGTGGCAGCCCCAGGAAGGAGTGCCCCATGCCTGCTGTGACGGTTGACGACGTGACGGTGCTGGAGAAGATTCCCGCGCCCGGCCCGGAGTCCCGGCCCCGCCGGGTGCGCACCTTGACGACCGCCCCGTCCGGGTTCGAAGGAGAGGGATTCCCGGTGCACCGGGCATTCGCCGGCGTGCCGCTCGGGGCGCTCGATCCGTTCGTGCACATGGACCAGATGGGAGAGGTGGACTACGGGCCGGGCGAACCGAAGGGAACGGCCTGGCACCCTCATCGCGGTTTCGAGACCGTCACCTACATCATCGACGGCGTGTTCGAGCACAACGATTCGGCTGGCGGCGGTGGTGTCATCACCAATGGCGACACCCAGTGGATGACGGCGGGGGCGGGCATCTTGCACATCGAGCGGCCACCCGAGGCTCTGGTCCAAAGCGGAGGGTTGTTCCACGGGATCCAGCTGTGGGTGAACCTGCCATCGGCGCGCAAGTGGGTGGATCCCCGCTACCAGGACATCGGCCGCGACCACGTCATGCTCCTCAGCTCCCCCGATGGCGGCGCCCTCGTGCGGGTGATCGCCGGTGACGTGGCCGGCCACCCGGGACCTGGAGTCACCCACACCCCCATCACCATGCTGCACGCCACGTTGGCTCCCGGCGCCCGGCTGGAGCTGCCCTGGGACCCGGGATCGAACGCCCTGGTGTACGGGCTGGCCGGACGGGGCCGGGTGGGCGGCGACATGGTGAGCCTGGATGCCGGCCAGCTGGCCGTCCTGGGCCCAGGGGATACGGTCGTGGCCGAGAGCCTGACGACCCAGGAGTCGCGCGCCCCGAACCTGGATCTGCTGATCCTGGGTGGGCGCCCGATCGGCGAGCCCGTCGCCCACTACGGCCCGTTCGTGATGAACACCAGGGAAGAGCTGGCCCAGGCCTTCGAGGACTTCCAGAAGGGACGCATGGGGACCATCCCGGCGGCCCATATGAAAGGCTGATCCCGGGCAGACCGTCCATTCAAGGCAGACTGGCAGGGTGACCCTGTCGTTGTCCGATCTGGTGGAGATGACCGGGGTGCCGGCCAGCACCATCCACTACTACCGGCGGGCCGGGCTCATCCCGCCGCCGGCGGGGCGGTCGGGAACACGCTTCGTCTACGACGAGGGCCACCTCGAGGCCCTGCGGCGCCTGCGGGCCAGCTCCGCCCGCGATCATCCCGATGTCCGGAACCGGATCGTGGCCTCGGCC
>JAFAWZ010000039.1 GCA_019241495.1 Acidimicrobiales bacterium
GAAGCGGAGCACCTCTTCGATGGCATTGGGCAGGCGGGCGTCGAGGTCCTCCAGGAGGAGTGCCTTTTGGTCGGGATATTCGTCCATGAGACGGACGAAGTGGGCGGTGGTGTTGCGGGTCGTCTCGTGCCCGGCGATGGACAGGACGTTGAAGAACGAGTTGATCTCGTTGCGGGTCAGCCCTCGCCCGTCGACCTGGCCGCGCATGTACTTCCCGAGCAGCGTTTCCGACGAATCAGACGGGGCGGAGTCGATGATCTCGGCCAGGAAGTCCCAGAGCTCGGCTTGACCGTTCGGGTTGAAGTCGTCGGCCTCGAAGTTGGCCAGACCGTTTCCCAGCCTGAAATACTCCTGGCGGCGGTCCTGGGGCACGCCCATAAGTTCACACAGCAGGATCATTGGGAGCTCGGCCGCGACATCGAAGACGAACTCGGCGCAGTCACGTGCCGCGAGTTCGGAGACGATGCCGCGGGCCAGCTCCCGGATGGTGGGCTCCAGGGCAGCCACCGATCGGGGAGTGAAGCCCGGTTGCACGAGCCTGCGAAACTGGGTGTGCTTCGGCGGGTCCATCCCCATCATGTGACTGCGCAGCACGGCCGATTTCGCCACAGGGGACAGGTCTGGATCGAACCACATGGGACCCGCAACGCCACATGCGAAATGGGAGGGATCCTGTGACGCCCGGGTTACGTCGGAGTGCCTGGTCAGCACCCAGAATCCCCTGTACACGAGTTGGACCCGGTCGGGGGGAGGGGGTGGTACAGGGTTCCACCAGACTGGAGCCTCGTGCCTGAGCACAGCCAGATACTCATATGGGGGGATACCGAACTCGAGGACTGCCTGCTGGTCGGCGAGATTTAGGTCTCCGAGGCGAATGGACACGTCGGGCAGGTCTCCTTTTGGTCGCGAGAGGTAGTACGGCGCTCCGGCTCTCGAGCGGAAGGGCGACGGCCTAACGGATGCTCCAGAGCAAAAGCTTGCTAGTTGACAACCAACCGTACCACTGACACGATCATCGGACAGCAACGGAGGTGGACGATTGACGTCGGGAAGATCGGCTCCCGTGGAGGGCAGGGCCGTGGTCGTGACCGGAGGAGCCCACGGCATCGGGGCGGCACTCGGGCGAGAAGCCGCGGCGCGCGGCGCTTCGAGCGTAGTAATCATGGATCTTCTCGCCTCTGAGGCGGACGAGGTTGCGCGATCGATCCGGGACCGGGGCACTGAAGCGCGCGGTGTCGGCTGCGATGTGACCGACCGGGACGCAGTTATGGCCGTAGCGGCGGAAGTAGCAGGGTTTTCAGGTGTACCAGGTGTGGTGTGTGCCAACGCAGGCGTGATCGGCCCACCTGGACGCCTGCTGGACATGGACACGAGCCAGATTCGGTGGGTACTTGAGGTGAACCTGCTGGGCCTGATCTGGACTCTTCAAGCCTTCGGCCGGCTGATGGAAGCTGATACGCAGCAGGGTTGGCTGATGGCCACTTCTTCCGAGCACGCCTTCGGGGTCGCCCACCTTGGTGCTGCACCCTATACGGCATCCAAGCATGCGGTACTTGGGCTGTGCGACATCCTGCGCGGGGAGCTTCCGGATAACGTGGGAGTGAGCGTCTTATGTCCTGGCCTGACCGTCAGCACCCTGTGGCAGTCGGAAGGGCGCCGACCCGGGAGGTTCGGCGGTCCGTCCGCGCCCGACGCGAGTTCGGCCGCAGTCATTGAACACGGCATGTCGGCTGAGACGGTGGCGGAGCGGGCCTTCGATGGTCTGGCCGCCGGACGATTCCTTATACCTACGCACTACAACGCCCTTGATTACGGCGAGGCGCGTTGGAGGGACGTGCAGGCGGCCTTCGAGGAACTGGCGAAGATCGATACCAGCTGTTGGCACGTCGGCGATATCGCTCGGGCTGTCCGCGGACGTTCGAGCAATGCCTAAGCGAGCGGAGAAGCGCCGTTCCTGCTGCCAACGGCGCAGATGATCAGACGATGTCCAGCGCGTCTAGGAAGATCCCGGCTGCGACCAGGTCTCCGTCGATCTGGCAGTGTCCCCGCCAATCGCATCGCTTCGTCCCCCAGGCTACGAAAGCGTGGGCGTCTGACCGCACGACGGTGCCGGAATGGCGGCCTTCCTCGACCACTAGCATCCCCGCGGGATCCGGGCGGAGGATCGTCCAGACCCCGTCTCCGGAGCCCGAAAGCTCGAAGCACACGGGCACACTGAGGGATTCGGCCAGTTCCTCGCCCTGCATCTGCGGCAGCCCCATGAACATCCACTCCACTGCGCTCCGGACGGCGTCGTCGCGTAACTCGACTTGGACTGACAACGGTCCGCGGGGAACCAGTAGATCGTGATGCAGGTGGCAGTGGTAGTCGAACGCCATGCCATTCGCCAAGGCATGGAGCGGGTAGGAGCCCAGGCCCGGGACCGACACGACCTTTGACGCCTTCGGCTCTGCCTGCAAGCCGGCCAGCGCCCGAATCAGAGAAGAGGAGTAGGACAGGTACTCGTCGACGACCGCGGCGACCGGCAGGTCGCGCCGACGTTCGACGAAGACGTCGTGCTGGCGCTCCCTATCGACGGGCAGACGAGTTCCTTCCGGTTCCGGTTCCGGGTCCACGAAGTTGTGAGCCGAGGCGGCGAGGTGGGCGACGACATCACGGACGGTCCATCCACGGCAACCTGACGGCCTAACCCACATTTCGTCGCTGAGGGCGTGAATCAGGTGGTCCAGGTCCGCTTTCAGATCGGTCAATGCAGCGACCGCCCGCTCAGTCATGCTGGCCCTCCACTTCACTGGTAGCGGTCAGAGCTATCAGGTCCCTCACATCGATGGAGTCGCTGATGTGGGCGGCCGCATCAACAAGCTGGCCGGACCGGTCGCCGATGACGGGAGTGGCCAGGGCCATCGCTTTGTCCTCGAGACGCCGACGTTGAGCCGCCAGATCGGTTGCCGGCCCATGGGTGTCGTAGGTCACGTTCAGACGACGGTCGTCGGTCAGCCAAATATCCACGGGAGTGCCGCCCGAGGCCGGTCCGTCATCGACCACCTCAACCCGACCCCGCACCTCAGCCAGACGGCTGTCGCATGCGAAGTCGTCTGAGAAGCAGGCCACGGCGCTGGTATCGATGCCGAGCGCAGCTGCCGCGGCAAGGTGGCGCAGGCTGAACTTGGCTTCAAGGCCGGTGGCTGGGTCAGGGATGGCGCACATACCGAGTTGCAGGGAGTTGGCGTGGATCACGATCCGGCTGATCGCCTCGACCGGTAAGGGGTGCGCAGCGCGGAGCTGCTGGATCCCTTCGATGACCGAGTGGGTCTCGAGGCAGGACGCGTGGAACTTGAAGAGGTTCCGCCGGATGAACCAGCCCTCCCTGATGGCGCTGAGCTCCTCTCCGTCAGGGGAGCCTCCGAGCGCCTCGATGAAGCCCTGAGACGCTTCGAGGGCCTGCGCGTTGGCTGTGAAACCGGCGACAGCTAGCCGTGCCGCCAGGAGTCCATTGGCGGCCGCCCGGCCGGCGTGCAGAGGCTTGGCCATCGTCCCGAACATGCACTTCAGTCCGCCGGCCTGGGTGGCGGCGAGACCGAGCGCGGCTGCGGTGGAGTAGGCGTCCAGGCCGAGCAGCCGGGCGCAGGCGGCAGCGGCTCCTATTGCGCCGATCGTGCCTGTGGCGTGGAATCCCTGCCGGTAGTGGGGCAATCCGACCGCCCGGCCGAGGCGACATTCCGTCTCGTACCCGGCTACGAAGGCGGTCAGTAGCTCTGCGCCGGATGAGTGTCGCTTCTCGGCCACAGGCAGGAGGGCGCCGAGAAGGGGAACGGTTGGATGTCCCACCATCGACGTGTTGGCGTCGTCGTAGTCCAGGGCGTGGGAGGCGGTTCCGTTGACGAGCGCAGCGGCCGGTGCGGTGAGGCGGACGTGAGTGCCTACCACGGTCGCCCCCACGGTGCCGGGCTCGTCCTCGAGCGTGACGGACAGGGCGATGCGGGCCGCCGGCTCCGATGAACCGGCGAGCGTGACGGCCAACCAGTCGAGCAGACACTGCCGCGCCAATTCCACTACATCGTCGGGGAGATCGTCCCAGTCGAGAGATGCCCCTTGTTCGGCCAGAGCGAGGGTCAGTCCAGCTGTCATGGCGACCTAACGCAGCCCCTCGGCCGGGAGGGATTCGAACTGCTCGAGGTCGTGGCCGAAGAGGAGGCGGCAGCCCCCGGCCTGCATTTGAGCCAGCCTCTGCATGGAATCGCGCTGCAAATCGGCGTTGTAACACAAGCGAGGCATGCGGAGATGTTCGAGCATGCTGGCGAAGTAGACGCAGTCTCCCGTCAGCACAAGGCGGCCGCTCTCGAGTGCGACACGGAGGGCCTGGTGCCCCTTGGTATGTCCGGGGGTGGGGATGCACACGACCCGGTCGTCGCCGAAAACGTCGAACCGGCCTTCCACGACTTGCCGGTCGTGGCCAAGATCGAAGTCCTCGGGGTTGTACACCGCGGCTTCGACCAGGCGCGGATGGTGAGCTGCCTCCCATTCGAGGGCCTGAACCACGAGGCGGGCGTCGGGGAGCTCGCCGGTGCCTCCGCAGTGGTCGAAATGGAGATGGCTGAAGATGACGATGTCGATGTCGGAGGCCCGGAACCCGGCCGCCTCCAGACGGGCCGTCAGGTCGGCGCCTTCAGGCAAGAGCACCGAATTGTGCCTCATCGAGCCTTTCAGACGAGCCGGACCGGTACGGAGCTCCCGGTGCAGGCCGGTGTCGAACAGCACCGTTCCTCGGGGGTGTTCGATCAGCCAAGCGGGAACCGGGAGCAGGCGCCGGCCGGGCGAGCCGATCAGCTCGTCGAGGTCGGCGTCGATCCGCCCGACCTCGAGCGGGATCAGCCGCACAGGAGGTCCTTCACCGTGTCGAAGTAGGTGAGTGCTGCGTCAATGTGGCCGTTCGCCTCATGCGAGTCGATCGGCTGGTGATGCAGTGACCGGAAGCCGGTGTTGAGGGTCAAATGGGTGACCCCCCTGGCAACCCACCCTTCGACCTCGCGGCGCCAATCGGACGGTCGGCCACCGCCCATCGATACCCAGGCATCGACACCGATCGTTCCGGGGTCGCGGCCGACGGCCTCAAGGGAGGCGCCGAGGCGGGCACGCCGCCGATCGAATACATCGCCCGGCCGATCGTACAGAGTGATCCAGCCATCGCCGTACCTGGCCACCCGCTCGAAGGTCTCCGTGACCGTGCCGCCGACCCATATCGGAATAGGCAGGTGGGGCACCGGGTTGATCGCCACACGGTCGAGGGTGTGCCAGCGGCCCTGGAAGGTGACAATCTCCCCTGTCAGTAGGCGGCTGACCACCTCCAGCTGTTCGTCGATGAAACGGCCCCTGATAGTGAAGTTGGCTCCTAGCGCCTGAAACTCGACCGGGTTCCAACCCACTCCGACGCCCAGGCGGAGCCGGTTGCCGCTTAGTTGGGCAGCTGATGCAGCCTGCCGGGCCACCGCACCGGCCTGGCGCTGAGGAAGCACCAACACCTGCGTGGACAGCTCGATGGTTGATGTCATCGCGGCCAGGAAGCCCAGCATTACGAAGACGTCGTGGAACTCGTCGTCAGCGCGCCATGGTCCCACCAGGTCCGGCCAGGCCGAGCGGTCGGCGCCGAGCAGGTGGTCGTACAGGACCAGATGGGAGAAACCGCGCGCCTCGACCTGTCGAGCAAAGCTCTCGAGGGCCGATGGGGTGCCGCCTATCAGGGTCTGGGGGAACGCGACTCCCAAGCGGACACCCGTTCGCATCGACGACCAGTCTGTCAATCAGGCGACTTAGTTGTCAACCAACAAATTTATGCTCTAGATTCGTCACTCGATGGACCAGCCGGACTTCTCCACGTTTCCGCTCGCCAGGAAGGGCAGGTCGTTCGAAGCGTTCGCCGAGGGGCAGGGGTACCAACACCACTGGGGCCGGACGTTGACCGACGGCGACAACGCTCTGTTCTGCACCGCCACGTGCAACTGGAACCCGATGCACCTCAACACCGAGTACGCCCGTGCACAGGGCCATCCCGACGTGGTGATCAACCCGATGCTGGTCCTGTGCACCGTGATCGGCTTGTCCGTCGAGGACCTGAGCGAGGCAGGCGGACTATTCCTCGGCATGGAGGACTGCATCTTCCACCGCTCGGTCCATCCGGGGGACACCCTGACCGCCCGGTCCACCGTCCTGGAGGCCCGGACCTCCAGCAGCCGACCCAACGCGGGAATCGTCACGTGGCATACGGAGGCGTTCAACCAGCACGGCGAGCTGGTGGTCGATTTCCGACGTACCAACCTGGTCGTCAGACGCAGAAGAGGAATAGAAGATGGTTAGAGCGCTCGAGGATCCGCGGCCGCCCATACCGTTGGCGTACCGGACCGAGGATCGGATCGGAATACAACAGCTCGCCCGAGACTTCGCCATGCGCCGCGTGCTCCCGATCGCCAACGAACTCGATCCCGAGCACGGCCTCATCCCGGAGGCTCTCCGCAAGGAGATGGGCGACCTCGGGTTCTTCGGGATAATGATCCCCGAGAAGTATGGGGGCCTCGGGCTCGGCGTCTTCGAATATGCTCTTGTCACCGAGGAACTGGCCCGGGCGTGGATGAGCGTGGCCAGCATCATCGCCCGTTCTGGCCTGGCCGCCACCTTTCCTGCCACGCAGCGGGCGGAGTTGGTGCCACGAGCGGCCCGAGGCGATTGGCTGGCCGCCTTCGCCATGTCGGAGCCGGACGCAGGGTCGGATGTGGCTTCGGTACGGACGCGTGCCACCAAGGTGGACGGCGGCTACCTGATCAACGGCCAGAAGATGTGGTGCACCTTCGCCGATCAGGCCAACTGCATCGTGGTCGTGGCCCGGACCCAGCCGTACGATCCGGAAAGGCGTCACGCCGGTATTCGTCAGCTCGCGGTCCACAAGGACCCGGGCACCTTCCCCGCGGGCGTGACGGGCAATCCGATACGCAAGATCGGCTACCACGGCTGGCACACCTGGGAGCTGTCCTTCGACGACTGCTTCGTTCCCGACGACGCCCTGCTCGGGTCGGACCGTACCGAGCCGGGTGATCCGGATGGGGGATTCAAGCGCACAGCGAGCGGCATGACGGTGCCCCGCATCCATACCGCGGCCCGGGCAATCGGCTTGGCCCGTGGCGCCCTCGAGGACTCGGTGGCCTATGTGCAGCAACGTCGGCAGTTCGAGCGCCCGATCGGAGACTTTCAGTCCATCCGCTTCAAGATCGCGAATATGGCGGCCAAGGTCGAGGCCTGCCGAGCGCTCATGTACCAGGTGGCCCACGACGCTGACCAGGGAGAGAGCGTCGATGTCAAGGCGGCAATGGTGAAGTACCTCGCCTCCGAGATGTCCGAGAGGGTGACCTCCGAGGCCATACAAATCCACGGTGGCGCCGGTTACACAACCGACTTCCCCGTGGAGCGGTACTGGCGTGACGCCCGCCTGACCAAGATCTTCGAGGGGACCTCGGAAATCATGCAGCGCATCATCTCCGACAGCCTCCTACCGGCGTCGGCCCTGCGATGACCTTCAGCGGTCTCACGGCCGACTCCGGGTACTTCGAAGACTTCCAGGTCGGACAGCGCATGCGGCACTACCGGGGCGCCACCATCGACGAGGTAGAGAACAACTGCCTCTCCAAGCTCGTGATGAACACGGCGCAGGCCCACTGGAATGAGGACTCGATGGCCGGGTCGCCCCTCGGGGAGGGTCGGCTGGTCTTCGGCCTGATCACCGCGTCGGTGGTGGTGGGTCTGGCCAGCCAGGACACGGCCGAGAATGCGGTTGCCGACCTGGGGCTGGACAAGGTCCGGTTCGCCAAGCCGGTCCACCACGGCGACACCCTCTACTCCTACACAGAGGTGATCGCGGTTGACGAAGGCCCCGGCGATGAGTCCGGTGAAGTCCGCTTCAAGCATTGGGGCGTCAATCAGCACGGAGACGTGGTCTGCGAGCTCGAGAGACGGGTGCTGCTCAAGCGCCGGCGGACTGGCACCGAATGACCAGTGACCAGCTGGCCGCCTGGTGCGGCTCCGACGGCGAGTTCCGGGTGGCCGCCCGGTACTGGAACGGCGGGTTTCGTTTCGACATGGCCGATCACCAGATCCAGGTGCGCATGCTCGACGGAGCACCTCGAGAGGGCGACCCGGGAGACACGTCAGGGGTCGTGACCCTGAGCGGCCCACGAGAGGTGTGGGACCAACTCATCTCCGGGAAGCCTCCCCGCTTCGCCACCGACATTGCGGCCGCGCTCGGCATCGGACTGCGATTGGGCGGCGACAGGCTGACGTACTGGCAGTACTACCCCGCTCTGCAACGGGCAGTGGAACTCCTGCGCCCGGCCGTACCGGCCCGCCAGGTCATAGAGGATCATGCCCAGTTCGACTCGCCCGTCGGTCGGTACATACACGTCGAGCTCGGCGGAGACGACCATCGCATCTACTTCGAGGAGGCTGGGCGGGGCATCCCCCTTTTGCTGCAACACACGGCCGGATCGCACGGCATCCAGTGGCGACACCTTTTCGAGTGCCCCGGAATCACCAACCATTATCGTCTTATCGCCTACGACCTCCCCTTCCACGGGAAGTCCCTACCTCCGGTCGGGCCCCGCTGGTGGGAGCAGGCCTACCGGCTCACCGCCGATCAAGCACGGGCGTTACCAGTCGCACTTGTGGAAGCTCTCAGACTCGTCCGCCCCGTATACATGGGCTGCTCAGTGGGCGGCTTGCTGGCGCTCGACCTGGCATTGCACCACCCAGGCCGATTCCGAGCGGTCATTGCTCTGGAAGGGGCACTGAAAATCGACGGAGAGCTGCGGCACCTGGAGGGTTTCTCGCACCCCCAGGTGAGCAACGACACGAAGGCCCGCATCATGGAAGGCCTCATGGCCCCCGGCGCGCCAACGGTCTACCGCAAGGAGACCGCCTACGCCTACGCATCCGGCTGGTCCCCAGCCTTCGCCGGCGACCTTCACTACTACTTCGATGACTTCGACCTCCGGAAGGCCCGGATCGACACCTCACAGACCGCGGTCCACATACTCAGCGGAGAATACGACTACAGCGCGCCCACGGAAGCCGGACGCGCAGCTCACGATGCCATCGAAGGCTCCACCTTCCAGGCCATGCTCGAGTTGGGGCATTTCCCAATGTCTGAGGATCCAGAGCGCTTCCTCACCCATCTACTGCCGCTCCTCGACGCCATCCGCCAGAGCTCATGAGCGGACAGGCGTGAGAGAAAGGAACTCGCGACACAAATGACCGCATCGCTTCGTCCCCGCCGCCTCCGCCGGTCGGAGTTGTCCACGCCCGGCACCAGCACCAAGATGATCGCCAAGGCGGCCGCCAGCGCGGCCGACTTGGTCTTCCTCGACCTGGAAGACGCCGTGGCGCCCGCCCAGAAGGCGGGAGCCCGCAAGAACATCGTCGACGGCCTCAACGACCTCGACTGGGGCGGGAAGGTGCGGTCCTACCGGATAAACGGCGTCCATACCTCGTGGTGCCATGACGACCTGATCGAAGTGGTCAGCGGGGCCGGTAGCAACATCGACGTGATCATCATTCCCAAGGTCAAGGCGCCGCGGGACGTGTGGTTCGTGGACGACCTGGTCTCCCAACTCGAACGCAAGCTCGGGCTCGAGGTGGGCGGGATCGGACTCGAGGTCCTCGTCGAAGAGGTAGAGGCCCTGGCCTGCGTCGAGGAGATATGCCGGTCCAGCGAACGCCTGGAGGCCGTGATCCTCGGCGTGGGTGACCTGTCGGCGAGCCAGGGTATGCGCCTGCGCCATCTCGGCGTCACCGACGGGGAGGGGCCCATCCAGTACCCGGGCGACTTGTGGCACTTCGCCCGAAACCGGATGATCGTGGCGGCACGCGCCGCGGGCATGGATGCCATCGACGGCCCCTACGCCAACTTCGCCAACGGCAAGGGCTACGAGCGCAGCGCGGCGTGGTTCTCGATTATGGGCGGGGTGGGGAAGTGGTGCATCCACCCCAGCCAGGTCGATATTGCCAACCGGGTGTTCGCACCAACACCTGAGGAGATCGCCGAAGCCAGTGACGTCGTCGCCGCGGTGAGAGAGGCAGAAGCCCGAGGCGAAGGAGCGGCCAATCTCAACGGGATGATGATCGACGCGGCCACCACCCGGGTCTTCGAGGTGACTCTGGCTCGGGCTCAGCAATGCGGGCTTCTCTGATGGCGACTCGCTACGGCCACTGGATCGACGGTACCGATTGCGCTCCGAACTCGGGAGCATGGCTGAAGTCATACCGACCAGCCACCTCCGACGTGGCGTGTGAGATAGCCCAGGGGGAGGCCAGAGACGTCGGGGCGGCCGTCGCGGCCGCCTACGAGGCCCGCGCCGAATGGCGGGCGCGCCGCCCGATCGAGCGCGGCCGCGTGCTGATTGAGATAGCCCGCAGAGTGACAGCCGAACTCGACCGGCTGGCCGAGCTCGAATCAGCCGAAGCCGGGAAGCTCCCCAAGCTGACCCCGTTCGAGGTGGCCGGAGCGGCGGGATACTTCGAGTTCTTCGCTGGACTGGTCAACCTGCCGGCCGGCGAGGTCCTCGACCTGGGTCCGGACTACCACAGCTACACCCTCCGTGAGCCCTTCGGCGTCGTAGCGGTAATAACCCCGTGGAACGCTCCCATCAATCAAGCGGCACGAGCCATCGCTCCGGCCCTCGCGTCAGGCAACACCGTGGTGATCAAGCCGTCGGAATTCACGTCGGCGACAACCCTCGAATTGGCTCGCCTGGCCAGCGAAGCTGGTCTGCCGCCCGGCGTACTCAACGTGGTCACCGGAACCGGTGCGGA
>JAFAWZ010000045.1 GCA_019241495.1 Acidimicrobiales bacterium
CTACGGCTTGGAAGCCATCGCCGACGCCGGCATCAAGCAGGTCGGGATCGTGGTGGGCGAGACGGCCGCCGAGGTGGTCGGTGCGGTGGGGGACGGCTCGGAGTGGGGGCTGTCGGTCACCTACCTTCCTCAAGCGGCGCCGCTCGGTCTGGCCCATGCCGTCCTCATCGCCCGCGACTTCCTGGCCGACGACGACTTCGTGATGTACCTGGGCGACAACTTGCTGAAGCAGAGCCTGAAGGACTTCGTCGAACGCTTCGAGGACGACCGGCTGAAGGCCAGCATGCCGACCCTGCACGGGGCGCACGGCGACGAGCCGGTCGCCCAGATCCTCCTCAAAGAAGTGCCCGACCCGCATCGCTTCGGCGTGGCCGAGCTGGCCGCCGACGGTTCGGTCGTCCGCCTCTTGGAGAAGCCCGCCGACCCGCCGTCGAACCTGGCGCTGGTCGGGGTGTACCTGTTCGACTCCCGTATTCACGACGCGGTCGCCGCCATAGAGCCGTCACCGCGCGGCGAGCTCGAGATAACCGACGCCATCCAGTGGTTGGTCGATCAGGGGCTGAGGGTACGTACCGAGGTGCTCGACGGCTGGTGGATCGATACGGGGAAGCTGACGCCGCTGCTCGAAGCCAACCGGCTCATCCTCGAGACCCTCGAGCGGCGGGTCGACGGGGACGTCGACGACTCGTCGGAGCTCGACGGCCGGGTCGTGGTCGAAGCCGGGGCGAGGATCGTCCGGAGCCGAGTGCGGGGCCCGGTGGTGGTCGGGGCGGAAACCGTGGTCACCGACAGCTTCATCGGCCCGTTCTCGGCCGTCGGGCGGCGCTGTGTCATCGAGTCCAGCGAGGTGGAGCACTCGGTGGTCCTTGACAACTGCCGGGTTATCGGCGCCGGCCGGTTAGAGGACTCGCTCCTCGGTCACCACGTGGAGGTGACCCGCACAGCCCGGCGGCCCCGGGCCACCCGCCTCATGGTGGGGGACCACTGCACGATTGATCTCCAGTAGCCTCGACGGGATGAAAATCCTGGTCACCGGCGGCGCTGGGTTCATCGGTTCGAACTACGTGCGTTGGGTGCTGGAGCACACCGATGACGAGGTGACCGTGTTCGATGCGCTCACTTACGCGGGGAACGAGTCGACCCTGGAGGGGGTCAAGGAGGCGTATCGCGACCGGTACCGGTTCGTGCACGCCAACATCTGCGACCTCGACGCCTTCGAGGCCGCGCTCTACGGTCACGAGGCGGTGTTGCACTTCGCCGCGGAGAGCCACGTCGACCGCTCGATCGCCGGGCCCGAGGATTTCGTCGTCACCAATTGCGTGGGCACCAACGCAGTCATGCACGCCTGCCGCAGAACCGGGGTGGCCCGGATAGTGCACGTGTCTACCGACGAGGTCTACGGCTCTGTAGAGGTGGGCGACAGCGTGGAGGCCGACCTCCTCGAGCCCCGCTCGCCCTACAGCGCGTCGAAGGCCGGTTCTGACCTCATCGCCCTCTCCTACCACACGACCTACGGGCTGCCTGTCATGGTGACGCGGTCGTCCAACAACTTCGGGCCGTGGCAGTACCCGGAAAAAGTGATCCCGTTGTTCGTCACCAACCTCCTCGACGGCAAGCAGGTGCCGTTGTACGGGGACGGGCTGAACCGGCGCGACTGGCTCTACGTCACCGACAACTGCCGGGCCATCGACGCCGTGCTGCGTTCTGGCCAACCCGGCGAGATCTACAACATCGGGGCGGGAAACGAGCTGAGCAACCGGGACCTGACCGAACGGCTGCTCCGCCTGGCCGGGGCGGGGACCGACATGATCCGCTACGTCGAGGACCGCCTCGGCCACGACCGGCGCTACTCCATCTGCTCGGACAAGGCCCGAGCCCTCGGGTGGTCGCCCTCCCGCAAGCTCGATGACGCCCTCGATGAGACGTTCCGTTGGTACCGGGACAACCGTTGGTGGTGGGAGCCGCTCAAGGTGGCCGGGTAGGAAAGTGCGCATTCTCATTACCGGGGCCGGTGGCCAGCTCGGTACGGACCTGGTGCGCGCCGCCTCGTCGGAGCGACGCCACGAGGTCGTCGGCGCCGAGCGGACGAAGCTCGACGTCGGAGACCGCGACGCCGTGCTGGCCGGGGTCACCGGCCTGGCTCCCGACCTGATCGTCCACGCCGCGGCGTGGACCGCGGTGGACGCCTGCGAGGCCGACCCCGAGCGAGCCTGGAGGGACAACGCGCTCGCATGTCGGAACATCGCCGAAGCGGCCCGCCTGACCGGCGCCCACCTGGTGGCCGTATCGACCGACTACGTGTTCGACGGGACAGCGGCGGGCCCGTACGTCGAGTGGGACCGGCCGAACCCGTCGTCTTTGTACGGGCGGTCCAAGCTGGCCGGGGAAGAGGAGATCCGCTCGCTTCTGCCCGACGCGACCGTCGCCCGCACGTCGTGGGTGTGCGGGGCGCACGGATCGAACATGGTCAAGACGGTCTTGCGCCTGGCTGGCCAGGCCGGCCCGATGCGCTTCGTCGACGACCAGCGCGGGTGCCCGACCTTCACCGAAGACCTGGCCGGGATGCTCCTCCGCCTCGGAGTGGGCCGCCGCCCCGGCTTGTTCCACGTGACCAATCAGGGCCCGACGACCTGGTATCACTTCGCCCGGGACGTGCTCGCCGCGGCAGGGCTCGACCCTGAGCGGGTCGAGCCCATCACCACCGCAGAGCTGGATCCCCCCCGCCCGGCCCCCCGGCCCGCCAACTCGGTGCTGGACAACGCCGCCCTGCGCATGAGCGGGATCGATTTGCTGGCCGACTACCACGAACCACTGGAACGGGCCGTAAAGGCCCTTACG
>JAFAWZ010000239.1 GCA_019241495.1 Acidimicrobiales bacterium
TTTCCTGAGCCGGCTCGGGACGGCCGCGGCGGCCAAACGAGACCTCATCGAGGCGCTGTCTGGAGCGGGGATCGACGTGAAGATGTCAGCCGAAGCCGAGAAGGCGGAGGTGGACGAGGCAGTCCAGGACCTGCTCGACCGGGCCCAGAAGCTGGGTCAGGTCAGATCGGACGTTCAGCTGGCCGACCTGTTCGGCCTGGTGGTAGGTACGTGCGCCTTCGCCGGTCACGATATGTCCGAGTGCTCGCAAGCCCGGATGCTCGAGGTCGTATATGACGGGCTGCGGCCGCAGGCCCCTGCCTCGACCAGATCGCCTGGCTCGACCAAACCGCCCCGCGATTGACGTCCAGGCGGTTCACATGAAGTTCTTCGTGTGGAGAGCCGACATCTCCTCGGCCTGGGTCTCGGTGAAACCCAGCCGGACCAAACGCCGGCGGCGACCTTCGTCCATGTCCCTCTGGAGATCCTGAACCGCCTCCCAACCGATCCCGATCGCGGCCGGATCCCATGAACCGGCCGCCAGCACGACGAGGCTGTCGTGCACAGCCGCAGAGAGCCCACTCGTCGAGACCAGCGCGTCGTGGCGCCGTTCCAGGGCGGCTCGCAGGCGGTCCCGGCCCACCGGGCGATGGGTCACGAACTCCCCCAGATGGCCGAGGGCGAACGAGACATGACGCGCCTCGTCCACTTGGGCGAGCTGGGCCACCCGAGCTGTCACTGGGTCCGGGGCGTGGCGCTGGAGAAAGGAAAGAAGGGACAGAAAGCTCCCCTCCCCCAGCACGGAGAGGAGAAAAGAGGCATTGGACCACTCCGGCTCATCCACGAGCGTCTGCAAAGATGCCCGGCCGCCCGCCCCTGAGACACCCAGAAGATGCCCGCACAATCCGGCCCGCCTGGTGAAGACCTCGACGTGGCGAGCCTCGTCGGCCACCTGGGTAGCAAGGAACCCAACCACTTCCCGGAAATGCGGATGGATCCGGCCGAGGAACCGGGCGGGCACCGTCAGGGCCGCCTGCTCGTTCTCTATCAGGTAGGTCATGGTCTGCACGACCGCCGCTTCTATCTCGGCAGGCAGCCCGGGTGGCGTCCAATCGATCGCTGTAGCCGGGTCCCACTGGCCCGCCGCGGCCTGGGCGTACAACCTCGGTGCCACTTCGCTCCACACCACATCCCGCTCGTTCAGATCGGCTCCAACCAGGGGCGGCCCTCCCGTCTCGACCAGCGCCCCCCGAGCCGCCAGACCCCAGCTCGCGGGCGCCTGGTCCACCACGTCTGAGGTGACCCCTGCTCGTATCGCGCCGCTCAGACGGTTCGAATCAACGTCACCTCGCACGATGGTGGGTGGCGGACCCGAGACGAACCGGTGACCGCGGGAACGGGCCCAGACCGGCAGGTGGAACCCCAGGTTCACGTCCGTGCCCGACACCTCGACCTTCTGGCCGGGCGCCAACCGGGAAAGGGTCCGGTCGAGGAGCAGGTGAGCGCCGCAGTCGACCCCGAGCGACCCGAGGTCAATGGTGCTCACGCCCGGGTCGTCAGGGTCGGTACTCGTCGGCGGTCACCTCGCCTTTCCGGTCATAGAAGCCGGCCCGGTCCACGGCGCTCTCCAGTGGCTCGTAACCGGATGTCCGGCCGGGCACCCAACGAGTCAAGCCCTCCAGATCCAGTAGAGGCCGTGCCGTCGCATCGGCGTAGTCCATGCCGAGCAACAACGCCGTGAACTGCTCCAAAGCGGGCGAGGAGCCGCCCAGGGCCGTCATGTTGCAGTGGTCGTAGAGCGGCGTCTGGGCAATCACCCGGGTAGATCCGGCCGGGAGGATCCCCTCTGCAGCGAAGCGGAGGTGATTGGCATCGATCATGCAGGCCGCGTCTATCTCCCCGGCGGCCAGGGCCCGGGCGGCGTCGCGTTCCCCTCCGATGTGGTCACCGTGGAGCCCGATTCCCACGTCGAAACGGCGCACCGAGATGGGAAGTTCTCCCATCAGATCCAGCGGGATGAGGGTGGCTTGGGGGGAGTCGATCGCTCCGGTCCCTACAACCCGGCCGGCGAGCTCGGCCACGTCGTTCACGGGCGAATCCGAGCGGACGACCACCACCGAGGTGAGGTCCCGATCGGTGTCACGCATGAGCACGGCCTGCGCAGAGGGGTCCAGCCGACGGGCCCGTACCCAGGCCAGGGGGGAATTCCACGCCACCGACAGGCGTCGAGCCACGAGATCCTCCACCTGGCGCTCGTAGTTGGAGTACAGCACGTAGTCCATGTCGCACCCTCTCTGGCGGAGCCAGGCTCGGAAGCCGTCCCAAATGGTCACCACCTTCGGGTCGTACGCGACCGCACCAAGAACGATCGTGTCACTCATTGGTCCACCCCCCGCTGGGCGATGGACCAACCCACCACACGATTCGCTCCACAACGTCGCTCATCCGTCCACCCCCCGCTGGGGGACGGACCAACCTGCCGCCCTCTTTGTGACCTCATAGTCGCTTTGCGACGCGTTAACCGCAAATAGTGCGGCAACCGCGTCACAAAGAGGTTGCCCGACGGAGGAGTGGCGCCCTGCGGGGTCGCTCATAGCAACGGCATCCCGTGGATCGCTCGCCCGACGAAGTCGAGGAGAGCGTCGGTGGTGGGTGCCATCACCCGGGCCGCTCGGGCGTCCCGGAAGCGGCGCTCGATCCCCAGCTCCTTGCGGTAGGCGGCGCCCCCGCACACCTTCATAGCCAGGTCGGTCACTGACGCGGCTGCCTCCCCCGCTGCCGCCTTGATCTCCAACACCCGGAGCATGGCGTCGTCACGTCCGCCTTCGAGGGCCGCAACCGTGTCTTCCAGGAGGGCCGCCGCCTGATCAGTGGCGATACGCATGCGGGCGTGGTCCATGCGGGTGATCTGGACCTCGGCCAGCGACCGATCGAGGTGCTCGAACCGGGTCGATCTCAGATGAGATCCGGCTTCCTCGGTCACCGATTCCATCAGGCCGACGCTGAAGGCCCCATTCAGAACCAGGAACCACGGCAGGACGTCTGTCATGGCGATGTCCAACCCGGCACCGTCCGGTCCCAGCATGCAATCGGTTGAGACCTCGACCGCTTCCGCCGTCACCGGTGCCGAGTGGTTGCCGCGCAGGCCGAACCCGTCGAAATCCCCGGGACCCGACAGGCCTGGCGTATCCGAGGCCACATGCCACAGAGTCATGGGACCCTCGGCCTGAAGCGGTCGGCTCGACCACACGTAGCTGTCCGCTTCAGTGGCCGCCGTAACCCAACTCTTCTGCCCATCCAGCCGGACCCGCTCCCCCGACCAGGTCGCGGTGCCCATCGGAACCCAGAACTGGCTTCGTGATCCGGCCTCGGAAAACGCGAGCGTCGTCAGGTGCTCGCCCGCTCCCATCGCTTCACGTACTGCTTCGGAGCCCCGGCGATCCAGCACCGCTACCGCGGAATAGTGCATGAGCATGACCATCGCGGTAGACCCGCAGGTGCTGGCCAGAGTTTGGATGACGCGGGCCGCGTCGGCCAATCCTCCCCCCGATCCGAACGGCTCGGCCACGGTCAGCCCGAGGAATCCGGCGCGGGCCAATGCATCCATGGACGCCGTCGGGAATTCTCCTCCGGCGTCGACCTGCGCCGCCCAGGGGCGCACCGTCTCTTCGATGACGCGCTCGAGCGCGTCGTGCCCAGGTTTCAACTCGATCCTTTCGTCGTTGTCCTGATGTTCAGGTCAAAATGACCCGGCATACCCGGACGACCCCGCATCGGGAGCAGGGCGGCGCGGCTGCCGGGACCGCCCGACCGGGCGGCAACTTCCACGCTCAACGGCGGTGGGCCACGGTCACCTCCTCCCCGGGCTCGACTCCGCGGTGCCTCGCGGCGTCCTCGGAACCTACCAGCACGGCAGCCCGAGACAACATTCTGGAACTGCGTGCTTCCACGGACCGGACTTCTCAGCCGGAGCTGTTGGGGGCCTAGCATCCTCAGCGTGGGCGCCGACAACAACGACTTTGGCGACGAGGAGGGTGGCGAGGAGCGACTCGAAGGCCGTCTGGGACGCGTGACCGTGCCCATACCGGTCGGCAAGCCCGGTGAAGTGATGCTGCAGATCCGGGGTGGAACCGAGCGCTACGCGGCGTGGTGCGACGAGCCTTTGGCCAAGCACGTGCCGGTCGTCGTCATCGGGATTCGCTCGCCCCGTTCATTGGACGTCGCACCCTTTCCCGAGGGTGAAACCATCGTGAGGTGATAGATGCTCTTCTGGCACGTCCCCGCCCCGGATGAAGCTCTGCTCATATCCGGCTCGAAGCACAAAGACGGAGCTCAACAGTTCCGCATAGTCACCGGCCACGGCGCTTTCGTGATGCCCGTCAAACAGAAAGCCCGTGTCTTGTCACTAGCGCTTCGCGAAGCGGAGCTGCTCGAGGAGTGCGTAACGACACAGGGGATCCCACTTCGGGTCCGGGCTGTGGCGGTCTTCAAGGTAGGTGACGACCCCGCGTCCATCGCCAACGCGGCCCGCCGCTTCCTGGCCGAGCAAGCACGCATGGAAGAACTGTGCGGGCGGATCTTCGCCGGTCATCTGCGGTCGATCGTCGGCAGCCTCACAGTCGAGGAGATCATTCGCGAGCGCGACAAGATGGCCCAGGAGGTCAAGGACGGGTCACATCCCGAGATGGAGAAGCTGGGCATCGTGGTGGACGGCCTGCAGATCCAAGAGATCGAGGATCCCACCGGCTACATACGCAATCTGGCCGCTCCTCACGCCGCGGCGGTGGCGTCCGCAGCTCGTATCGCGGCCGCCGAGCGCGACCAGGAAGCCGCCGAGAAGGAGCAGGTTGCGGCCCGGGCCAAGGCCCAGTTCGCGAGGGAGACGTCCATTCAGCAGGCCCAGATCGCGGCGGAGGTCAAAGAGGCTGAGGCCCGCGCTTCTCAGGCCGGCCCGCTGGCCGAGGCC
>JAFAWZ010000188.1 GCA_019241495.1 Acidimicrobiales bacterium
GCGAGTGCAGAGCGATGATGGAGTAGACGACGGGTGGTTGGATGCCTCCCCATAGACCGTCGGCCTCCTGGCGGGCGAGGATCCAACGTTCTGCCTGGGCCAGGGCCAGGCTCCGCAGGGCCCGGCGGGGGAGGAACCAGCGGGGCAGCCGCTCGTAGTGGTGGAGCAGCCGGTCGAGAGCCAGGAACCGCCCGGCCGGGGTGCGCAGCGACAGGCGGGGCGGCCGTCCGGGCCGGCGGGTGCCCAGCTCGTGCAGGTCGAAGGGCAACGGGCGCGATGGGCGCTCGGTGCTGACGATGGTCAGGGCCACGACGGTCTGGCGGGCCCAGCAGCCGAAGTCGTAGATGTTCAACGGCACCCGAGGGGGAAGGAACATGAGCTCGGGTGGCAGCACGGGCAGGTCTTCCCACTCCCACAGGCCCATGAGGGCCAGCCACATCCGGGTGAACACCCGGCTGGCCGCCACGCCGCCCCGGTCGCGCACGAACGCGGCGGCCGCTCGCATGTGCTCCTCGTCGGCGCCGTCTCCCGCCAGGCGCAGAGCCAGGTAGGCCTCGACGGTGGTGGACAGGTCGGGGGGCCCGCCGTAGAAGGTCGACCAGGTGCCGTCGGCCTGCTGGTTGCTCCGGATCCACTTGGCGCTGGCCGCCAGCTGGGCCGGCTCCAGGATGCCGAGGAAGTGCCGGAGCATCAGGTCCTCGGCGTCCATGGTCACATTGGTCTCGAGCTCCGCTTTCCACCACCCCTGTTCGGCTTGGAGGCCCAGGAGATGGTTTCGAGCTGCCGCGATGGCCGCTTGGAGCCCGGTCTCGCCCGGCGGGGGGTGCACCCGGGGCTCGTCGAAGCCCGCTTCGTCGAGTGTGGTCAAAACTCCCGCTCCACCACGTAGACAGCCAGGTCCGCCAGGTCCCGGTGGGGGATGGCGGACAACCTCACCCGCTCCAGCGCACCCAGCGCCGCGTCCAGGTTGGCCTTGGCCCGCACCGCGGTCCACTCCCGACCTCCGCACGCCTCGACCAGGAACGTGGCCCGCTCGACGTCGTCGGTCTCGAGGGGCGGGAGGGGCAGGGCGGCGTCCTCGGGCCCGAGCACGAGGGCTCGCAGCTCGTCGGCCTCCGGGCCGCCCGCCGCCAGGGCGGACACCACGGGCATGGACTTCTTGCGCTGGCGCAGATCGCTGCCGGCCGGCTTACCGGTCGTCGCCGGGTCGCCCCAGATCCCGAGGAGGTCGTCTATGGCCTGGAAGGCCAGGCCGAGATGGCGGCCGTAGTCGCGAAGGGCCCCGACCGTGGCGTCGGGGGCGCCGGCCAGGATGGCGCCGATAGAGGCCGCGCACCCGAGGAGGGCGCCGGTCTTGGCCGCGCACATGGCCATGCACTGCTCCACGCTCACGTCCCGGCGCCGCTCGAAGGCGATGTCGTCGGCCTGGCCGGCGATCATGGCAGCGGTGGCATCGGCCAGCGCGGCGGACGCCGCCGCGGCGTGGGGCGAGGGGCTCTCGAGCAGGACCTGGTGAGCGAGGATCTGGAGGGCATCGCCGGCCACGATGGCCCGGCCTACCCCGAAGACCGACCAGACCGTGGGGCGATGATGCCGCTCGGTGTCGGTGTCGATGATGTCGTCGTGGATCAGCGAGAAATTGTGGACCAGCTCGATGCCGACCCCGCCGGGCACCCCGAGCTCCGGCTCGGCCCAGGCGGCCTCGGCGCCGAGGATGGCCAGGGTGGGCCGTATCCCCTTTCCCCCGGGTGCTTCGACGGCGTTGCCGGCTTCGTCGGTCCAGCCCATGTGGTATGTCGCGACCTGGCGGATCTCGGGGGCCAGGCGGCCGATGGCCGCGGTGATGGCCGGATGGATGGCCCGGCGGGAGCGGGCCAGGACGTCAGAGACACCGATGGTCGGGGTCACGCCACCTCCTGGGTGATCTTGGCGGGTCTTGCCGATTCGATTGAGTCGCGGGTTTCGAGGACGTCGAGCGAGGCGGCCGCCGCCCAGCCGCTGCGCACCGCGCCCTCCATGGTCGCCGGCCAGCCGGTCGAGGTCCATGCCCCGGCCAGGGCCAGGCCGGGGCGGCCGGTACGGGCCTGGGGTCGAAGCGAGGCCGAGCCGGGCCGGGCCCGGAACGTCGCCTGGCGTTCCTTGGTGACCAGACCGTCGAGCACCCGCGCCGGGCCGGCGCCGGGCAGGAGCCTCCGCAGCTCCGCGGCGGTGGACTCGATCAGCTGCTCGGGCCGGGCGCCCATGAGGTCGTCGGCCGCGGACAGAGATACAGCCACGTACTGGTGCCGGTCGTCGGCCAGGCCCGACGAGGCCGTCCGGTCGAACACCCACTGGACCGGCGAGGCGTAGCCGGCCATCAACGGCCAGGTCGTCACCTTGCGGTCGAACACCAGATGGACGTCGACGATGGCGGAGGTGCCTAGTTCTGCCCACCGCTGCGAGCCGGGCAGGGAGGGGACGAGCTCGGCGGCTTCGTCGTGAGGGACGGCCATCACGACTGCATCGCCGTCGATGACTGCGCCGCCGACTTCGACTTGCCATCCGGGGGAGGTCTCGCGCACCGCCGTCACCTTGGCGCCGGTCCGCACATCTACCCCGGCCTTGTGTAGCGCGGCGGCGGCCCGATCGCCGTGCAGGCGGCCGAGCGGCACCCGGCTCCAGCCGATGTCGGCTGCGGCTGGCTCGCTCAGCAGGCTGGTCTTGAACACCATGGCCGCGGTAGCGAGGGACGCTTCGCGCGCCGGGAGGTTCACCGTCGGGATGGTGATCAGGTCCCACACCGCGGCCACTGCCGCCCGAGACTGGCCGTGGGCCTGCAGCCACGACCCGAACGTCACCTGGTCGAGGCCAGGGTCGTCGAGGTCGAGGCGGCGCAGGCCGACCACCGCCCGGCCCAACCCGAGGCGGTCCTGGAGCGGTAGGTGCGAGTAACGCAGCAAAGCACCGGCGAGGTGCAGGGGGACGGGCCAGCCGGAGCGGCGAAGCCGGGCTATCCGGGGCGCGCCCGAACCGGCCGGAGCGGGGGAGACGACGGGGATGTCGAGGGGCGCTGGTGCCGCCAGGTCGGCCGTCGCCCCGATCCGCTCGACGAAGGCCTGGTAGGCCTCGCAGCAGCGCAGGAACACGTGCTGGCCGTTGTCCACCGACATGCCGCCGTGTTGGAACGACCACGTGAGGCCGCCCAGGCGCTTGCGTCTTTCGAGAAGCGTCACCTTGGCGCCCCGGTCGGCGCTGGCGAGGGCGGCCGCCAGACCGGCCAGCCCGCCGCCCACCACCGTCACGTGCCGACCCGGTGTCATGCCGCTCCTCGGGTCAGGGCCCGCAAGGCCACCGCCGTCTTCTCCCAGGCCGGCAGGGACAACCTGCCCCGCAGCACCGCGGCCGGATCGGCCTGGATGGTGGCCAGCAGCCGCCTGTAGATCCCCGCCATGGCCGCGGTGCACGCCCGCGACCGGCGATCGAGCATGGGGAGCAGGGTCAGGCCCCGTTCGTACCACTCGCCTGCCCGGGCCGACTCGAACGCGATCACCGCGGTGAGGCTCTCCTCCGGGCCTTCGAGGTCGGCGGACACGCCGAAGCGCTCCAGATCGGCGGTCGGAAGATATACCCGGCCCATGGAGACCTGATCCTCGCGGATGTCGCGGAGGATGTTGGTGATTTGGAGGGCCACACCCAGGTCGTCGGCGAGCGGCTCGGCCTGTTCCGGGTCGCTGGTGCCGTAGATGGCCAGGCTGAGCCGCCCAACCGTGCCGGCCACCCGGCGGCAGTACCGGACCAGATCGTCGAAGGTGTCGTAGCGGGTGCCGTTGACGTCCATCTCGCACCCCTCGATGAGCTCCTCCACGGCCGACAGGGGCAGTGGATAGTGCCGGCACACGTCTTCGATGGCGACCAGCACGGCGTCGTCGGGATCGACCTGGCCGGCCCGCAGCCCGGCTATGTCCTTGCGCACATCGGTGAGCGCAGCCAGCTTGCCGGCGGGCGGCCCACTCCCGTCGCCGATGTCGTCGATACGGCGGGCCAGGGCGTACAGGGCCGACATGGCGCGCCTCTTAGGCCCGTCGAGCAGCTTGATCCCATAGGAAAAATTGCGAGCTTGAGTGGCCGTGATCTCCTCGCATGACCGGTAAGCGTCGCGGACGTTCACGACCGGAGACCTAGCGCCAGGTACCTCAGCAACCGGGTCCGCGAGCGGGGACCGGGGGGGTTCTTCACATCGAAGCCCCGCGCCGCGATCTCGTCCAGAGCGGCATGGCCGCCGGCCCAGAAGCCGGCTACCGCGACGCGCGCCCGACCCGGGAGGCGGCCGATGAGGGGCCGGCCCGCGTCGAGCCACTTCCGGGCCCGGGCCACCTCGAAGACCATCAGCCCCCGCAGCTCGGGGCGGGCCGGACCGGGCTCGGTGAGTTGGGACGGCGGGATGCCGAAGCGCTCCAGGTCCTCCGTCGGGAGGTACATCCGGCCCGCCGCGGCGTCTTCGGCCACGTCCTGCCAGTGCTCCACGAGCTGGAGCCCCGTGCAGATCGAGTCCGACAGCGCCTTCCGGTCGGGATCGAAACAGCCGAAAGCACCGAGGACCAGATGGCCGACCGGGTTGGCCGACAGGCTGCAGTAATCGACCAGGTCCTCGAATGTCCGGTAGCTGCTCACCTTCTGGTCCATCCGGTTCGCGTCTATGAGGCGAAACAGCGGGGCGGGGTCGAGCTGGAGCTGGAGGACCGACTGGGCCGCCGCGCCGACCAGCGCGTGACCATAGGTGGGATCCGCCAGCGCCTCGCGGGTGTCGGCTTCCAGCCGGTCGAGGGCGGCCAGGCGGTCGCCGGGGTAGGCGTCTCCGATCTGATCGACGAGGCGGGCGAAACCATAGAACGCCATCAGGTGCCGGCGGGCCAGGCGGGGTAGGAGGGCGGATGCCACGGTGAAGTTCTCCGTACCGGCGCGACCCAAGATGGCCTCCACGGAGGGGAGGTCGGGCACCGCCTCGGTGGTGTAGGAGAGTGACCGCGTGGTCACCACTTGTACGCGCTAGGACCGACCCGTGTCAAGCATTCTGGAGGCCTAAGGCGTCGAAGACGAACATGGCGGGTTCAGACTATTTACGCGTAACACCAACAGAACCTACTCGTACAGCCGGCGTCCTCCGCTTTCTGAAGTCCTGCACCTCAGCTCCGTCGAGTGGCCCGCCACGGACCGCCGCTCGTGGCCATTGTCGTTACGAACTCGTGCGAGTCCGGCGGTATTGCTCGACGGCGTCTTCAGGCACCCCGTGGTCTTGGCCTCGGAACTCGAGCGGCAGGTCTCTCGTCACAAACGCGAGGTCAAATGCGGCCTCGTGCGTGATGTCCAAGCGCCGTGCTACCTCCAGAATGCTTAGCAACTGGCTGCTTGCCACGTCATTCATGATATGTCTCCGAGCTCAGGAAACAGCTTGTGCGCGATCAGAACCAGGCAGGCATGAAGGCGGATTAGAGGCTCGCTTCCTTCGGGCGCTCTGGTCTCCGCTTCGTCAAGAGCGCTGTACACGACGCGGGCCTCGTCGAAGGTCAGAGTGATCTCGCTGGAGAGATCGAATCGGCTCACAGCTGAACTGTACTTCGATATTTTTCATAGCCGTACAGTCATAAACGGACAGGACCGTCAAAGGGGTCGCGCGCAAGTAAGGGAGAGAGAAACTCGTATCAAGCATTCAGGATCGTCGGGGGTTCAGACGTGGTCGGGTGGCCAGTCCGGTCCGACCGCCCAGGACATCACGGTGGCGAAGGCTCCCACGATCACCTGCAGCCCGGCGGTGATCGGATCCTCGCCTTCGGAAGCGAGGGGGCGCCCGGCGGTCGCGGCGAGGGTGCGCAGCACGTTGCGGGCCAGCTCGGCGCTCGGCTCGTGCCCCTTGGCGGCCCGGGCGCCCAGCTCGAGGAGCATGGGCAGGACGTCGGCCAGCACGTAGCCGAGGACGAGGGCAGACTTCTCAGGATTGTCGCGGAGGCCGTCGATGCCGCCCGCCGAGGCCAGGCTGGCTTCGAAGCGGCGTCTCGTGTCCTCGAGAAGGGTCTCGACGGCCGCGGTCAGGAGCGCCTCCTTCGAGTCGAAGTACCGGTACACGTTCCCTTTGGCCATGCCGGCCGCATCGGCTATGTCGTTCACGGAGACCTCGCTGTAGCCTCGGGTCTTGAACGCGTCGATGGCCGAGGCCA
>JAFAWZ010000235.1 GCA_019241495.1 Acidimicrobiales bacterium
CCGGCCGACTCGCTGATGACAGCGTGATGGCGGAGCGTCTCGGTAGGTTCCTGGACGTCGTGAGCGGCGAGGACGGCCTGGCCCGGCTGAAGCTGGCCGGTGAGCTACGCGCCGAGCCATCACCGCCGGCCGGGTCGTTGCTCGACGCGGCAATGATCGGCCTGCTGCGCCTGGCGCCCGAAGAGGTCAGCCCGGTCAGGCCGGAGCCGTCCCGAGGCGAACAGCCGGACCCGGTGGGGCGCATCTCCCAGCCGAGTCTGCTGGAGTCCGACACCGCCTCGCCGTCAGGGACCCTTTTCGCTGGGCATCCCGACACCACATCGGATGCAGAGTCGGCAGCGATCGAGGGTGAGCCCGGGCCGATGGAACCGAAGTCGGAGGAAGCCCTAGTACCCGGCGGTGGCCTGGAGACGCCGGTACCGGCCGACGAACCGAGGACCGAGCAGCCCAACCTCGACGCGGCGGCAGTTGGTGAGCCGAGCGTCGCAGCCAGGGACGCAGCCCGCATCGAGGAGCCCGGCGAGCAGCCAGTCGCACCGGCCGTGGACCTGCCGACCGAACCGGAGATCAACGCCACCGCCGGGCCGGAGGTTGCAGCCCGTCCGCATCCTGAGACACCCGAGCCGGCCGGGTCCCCCAGGGCAGAGGAGCACAACGAGACACTGGCCCGCCTGATCGCCGGCCGGCGGTTCTCGCTCGCCCACCATCTGGCCCGCGCACTCGGCCAGGATCTGCGGGCCGAGGTGCTGGCCCAGGCCGCCCTGGCGCACACCGTGCGCCGCTCCGCCTCTCCGGCAGCGGCCGCCATGGTCGAGCGGGCCATGACGGTCTCGGTGCCCGCCGAGGACCGGGGCAGCGTGGCCCTGCGCGCCGCCTCCGCCATCCGGGTCGCCCTCCTCGACCCGTCGTCGGGAGCCGGTGACGTGCTGAGACCCCTCCTCGACCCCCTTGAGTCGACGCCTCTGCTGCGGTCTCTGGCTGTGGCGGTCATCGAGTCGTCGGTGCAGAACCTGGCTGTGCCCGCCAGCGGCTCGTCCGGGAACCGGGACCGGGCCCGGGAGCAGTCGGTGGCCATCTCCTCCTGGGCTGCCGACACCTTGGCCCGTCCCCGCCACAACCTGTTCTTCAGGGGCATAGAGATCTGGAAGCAGCTCACCGGGCCGGGAGAACCGGCCGGTCAGATCCTGGCGCTGGTGGCCGCCAACGACACCGACCGGGTGGCGCAAGTCCGTCAGGCCTGCCTGAAGCTCCACAGCGCCAAGGACCTGGACAAGGCTGTCTCGGCAGCCGAAGCGGCCACCCTGGGCAGCCGGCCGCGGGGATCACAGACGCTGATCGGCGGTGCCCGCCAGGCGCTGCTGCGGGCCCTGAACGAGGTGATCACGCAGGCGTGGGCGTGGTGCGACGCCAACAGCTTCAACAGCCTCCGCGGCGGTTTAGACCGGGTGGAGCGCCAGGCGATTGAGTTGCGGGAATGTCTCGACGGGGAGCTCGACGGCAGCAGCAGCGACCCGCTCACCGCGGCCACCCTCGCCGCCGCGGCAGCTTCTTTGATGGAGACGATCAACCTTTTCGCCGACGGGTACCTGGCCGGGGACGAGCTGGAACCGGAGCAGGCCCTCAACCGGGGGCTGGTGTTGGTGAACGGGCTCAGCTTCGACGCCGACGGTGTCCCCGAGCGAGGGCCGGGCGCGGACGAGCTGGTGCACGCCGCGGCTGAGGGACGCAACGAGGCGTTCGAGTACCGGCTGTCCATCCAGGACTTCCCCACCGCGGAGGCCATCCTCGCCCTGCGGGCCACCCAGGACCAGGGTTTCGACGTGGCCGCGGGCACGAAGGAGCTGCTGGCCGCCGAGCGCCGGGCGACCGTGGCGCTTCGCGAGCGGTGGGAGGCTCTCGACAGCGAGTTCGCCGCGGCAAGGGCCAGGGGCCGGATCGATCTCACCGACGCAGCCGCGTTCGGGGCTCTGCTCGAGCAGGCGAACCCCGAGCCGGAGGGGGACGCGCCGCGCCGGGACCTGGGCCGGGTAGCCGCCGAGCTGGACAGCCTGACAGCCCAGCTGGCCGAGGCCGTCGAGCGTCGGCGGGAAGCCGTGCGGGCCGACCTGGATGACGCCGTAGCCGGAGGGGAGCTCGACCCGGCCTGGCGGGACCGGCTGGGCGTGCTGGTCGAACGCGATGAGCTGGGCGCGGCCGAGGAGTACCTGTACCGGGCCCGGGCGGGGGAGGCCACGCCGGAGGAGGCATCTGCTCTACACGAGCCCGACAGCCTGCTGGGTGCCATCCTGGCCGACTTCCCGGCAGGTGTGACCGCCGACGTTGCCGAATTGGTGCGCAGGGGAGCGGGACGGGGAGTACTCGACTTCTCCCTGATCGATGAAGTAGACCGGGCGTCGATCGCCCGGGCGCTCGACGCCTGGGTGTCGCTGGCCCAGGGTGAGCGACCCGCCAACCTGGAGGAGCCACTGTTCCCGGTGCTGCGCCTGCTGGGCCTGATCCCGCGGGCGGTGAACCGGACACCCGAGATGCGCAGTGCCTCCACTGCCAAGTACTGGTATGTGGACATCGACGGGGAGAACTCCGGGCACGCGTACGTGCCCGAGTACGGGAGCCGCTCCGGTCAGCGCCGGAGGTTCATGTTGTGCTGGGCCGACGACCTGCCGGTCTCGCAGCTGTGGACCCTGGCCCGCACGAATGCCCGCAGCGGCGAGCCGGTCTACGTCCTGTACTTCGGGACGCTCGGCGCTAAGGCACGTATTGACTTGGTCCGCCACGCCCGGGCCGCCAACGGGTCGGGAGTAGCCGTCATCGACGCGGCGGTGATTCTCCGCAGCGCGATCGAGGCCCGCCAGAGCTTCGACGTGACCATGCGGGCTGTGCTGCCTTACGCGGCCCCGAACCCGTATGACCCGAACCTGCTGGCCGGGATGCCGATAGAGATGTTCTACGGCCGCCGCGCCGAGCGCGACAAGGTGAAGTCTCTCGACGGGACGTCGATCATTTCCGGGGGACGGCGGTTCGGTAAAACGGCTCTGCTGCGATCCGCCCAGCAGGATCTCGCCGAGGAGCCCGATGTCGTTGTGGACGTGATCGTCATCCAGGACGTGGCCGCCCCGCCGAAGGAGGACCCGAGCGAGCTGTGGCCGCGTCTGGCCGCCCGGCTCATTGAGAAACACGTCCTGGACGAGACCATCCCGACTACGGCGGAAGGGGTGTGCGGCGGCATCCGGGCCTGGCTGGCCGGCAACCCTCGTAAGAAGCTGCTTGTGATGTTCGACGAATGCGACTACTTCCTGCGCGCCGACGCCAACAACGGGTTCACCAACGTGGTGCATCTGCGCAACGAGATGGGCGACAGCGAGGGCCGCTTCAAGGTTGTGTTCTCCGGGCTGCAGCACGTGGCCCGCTACCGCAGCCTGCCTAACCAGCCGCTGTCGCATTTCCCCGAGCCGCTGGTGATCGGACCGCTCGACGCCACCTCCGCTTCCGACCTGGTCCGCCGGCCTCTGCACGCCATCGGCTGGTCCATCTCCCCAGCCCAGGTGGACCGCATCGTCACCTACTGCGCCTGCAACCCGTCGGTCATCCAGCTGGCCTGCGCCAACCTGCTCGACCGGCTGAACCGGGAAGACGTGCCCGGGCTGGCCCCCTGGGACGTGCCCGACCCGGTGGTGGACGAGCTGCTGCGCTCCCCGGAGGTCCGCCTCGGGGTCCGGGACCGGCTGTTCCGCACCCTCGACCTGGACGACCGCTACAAGCTGCTGGCCTACCTGCTGGCCTGGCGGGCCAGCACGCACGGCCTGGGCGAGCCGATCAGTCCGGCCGAGCTGCGCCGCCTGGCGCTCGACTGGTGGCCCGACGGGTTCGCTTCCCAGCGCGCCGACGACGTGCGGGCCCTCTGCGACGAGCTGGTCGGCCTCGGCGTGTTCGCCGGTGACGCCGAGACCGGCTACCGGACGCTGTCGCCAGGCATGGTGCGCATCATCGGCGACGTAGAGGAGATCACTGACGAACTGATCCAGGCGGAGAACTACGACAAGGACCGGGCGGTCGGCGCGGCCGGAAGCCGCATGAAGCTCGGAGGCCCGACCGAGCACCGCTACAGCCCGTTGACTGCCGCGCAGTTGGCCGACGTGATCGGCGCCGGGCGGACCCAGCTGCGGGTCGTGGTCGGCTCGCGGGCCACCCGGGTCGACGCCGTACCCCGGGCGCTGGCCGCCGCGGCGGGACGGTACCCGAAGAGCTACGCCACCGTGACCGAGGTGAACTCGCTGCGCAGCTGGCGTGACAGCATGCGCGCCCCCGCAAACGGGCATCTGGTCGTCGTTTCCGACATGACCGTCCGCGGGAGCGAGACCTCCTGGGAGCAGTCGATCGACTCCGCCCGCCGCCGCGGTGGGACCCGCACCGAGCGCGGCACCCGCTCCGCGGTGCTCGTCGCCGGCCCCGAACACCGGTGGCTGCTGCGCCGCCTGATTGACCGGCCCGACGGGGCGCACGGCGACCTGGCCGACGTGGCGGTCGCCCTCGGGCGGGTCGGCGCCCAGTCGCTGCAGGCCTGGGATCACATCGAGGAGCTGGACCTGCCCTCCGCGTCCCGGCAGCGCAAGCTGCTGGAGGTGACCGGCGGCTGGCCGTTCCTGGTCGAGCGGGTCCTGTCGCAGCGGGCGGTCAAAGGCGGGTTCGACCATTCCCTGGAGGCGGTCGAGGAGCACTTGTCCGGCTCCGAAGGGGCGGGGGAGCTGGTCGCCGCGGTCGGCCTGGACCCTGCCGACCCGGACCAGCCGGCCGATCCCGGCCTGGTGGCCGTCTTCGACCGGCTGGTAGCGAGCGACTGGACCGAGAGCCTCTCCGACCTAGCCGGGCTGCTCGGCCTCGATGAAGCCCTCGAGGGCGAGGACGATCCGGCGGAGGCGGTGGCCATTCTGGCCATGCTCGGTGCCCTGGACGGAGGCGACGGAGGCCTGTTTGGGGTGGAGCCGATTCTGGGCTCCTGCTGGAAGCTTCACCATCGAATCGGGGTCGGCTGACACCTATGAATACGGTGTCACTTCCGGAGCCAGTGGTCTTGTCCTTGCCGTCGGTTTGAACTTACGGTGGGTGTTGAAGGAGGCTTTGGTTGTCGCCCACGCAGTCGTTGACAATGACGACGAGCGGACTTTAGGCCGAGACAAGCTCGGCGGAGTCGCCGGACAGTTGTAGCCGCAGGGTGATCCCCAAGTGCCGGGCAAGCCGCATGAGTGTGGCCACCGACGGCTCGTGTTCCCGGCTTCTAGACGGGCTACGGCTGGCTGTCTCATTTCCAGCTTTCTGGCGAGGGCTGTCCGGGTCAAGTCGTGGTCGGCCCGGTCCTGGATGACCAGGATGGCCAGCTGATTGGCGACCGCAGTGCGGGCCAGTTCGTCCGCGACCTCGGCGTCACAGGCCTCCTCAGCGGCGAGGCTTGATGCTGTCTTCGACCGGGTCTGCTTCTTGGTCGCTTGTCTTGCTCCAGCTTCGCCAGACGGGCCTCGGCCCGACGACAGGAACCCGTGAAGCCCGGCGGATCGACTTCGGCCTAAGGAGCGATAGCAGCCACCACGAACTCGTCGCCTGCCTGGCGGTACAGAGCCCGCCACGGGGCTGCGCCCACCGCCGGGCCGCAGTTCGCGAAGTCGGTCTGCTCCGGCCACGGCGCTGCTGTGCGGATAGGGGAGTCGAGGCCTCAATGCTTCAGGCTTGGCGTCAGCGTTGATCAATGCGACCTCTCCTTCGGCGCCAGTTCTCTCGTTCGGCGACGGCCTCAGCCAGGTATCGGCAGGTCCAAGCCATCCGAGTCCACTATATCATCCGTGATATAGCGTCACGCCGCCGGAAGCCATAGTTCCGGCCCGACGATGACGCCTTCCGAGAGCCTGGAGTAACTTCCGAAGTCCTCCCTCCGACACCAGGAAAAAAGTGCTCCCATGAGAAGGGCCGGGGTCAAGAGGGTCCTGTGGGCTGCCACGATCGGCGGCAGTGTGGGATAGGCCTGCACCACGAGCGTGTCGTAGCTGGCGCAGGCACCAGGGAGGGCAGTCAAGGCCGTAGGA
>JAFAWZ010000311.1 GCA_019241495.1 Acidimicrobiales bacterium
GTGCCAATTGGGCGGGGACCTGACTTACTGGATTGTCGGCTTGTCGAAAAGCGAGCCGACGGCGTTTCGTAAGCGTCGATAGTTGTCGAAGAGCCAGTCGATGTACTGGTCGTACTCGTCGCTTTTGGTGACGTCACCTGGCCGGTAGACGGCTATGCGACAGGCCCGCTTCTTCTCCAGTTCTTCCCACGACAGCGGTCCGCCGAAGGCTTGCTCAATCGCGGGACGTTCAGCTTGCAGCGTCTTGTAAAGCGTCAGGCTTCCGTCTTCATCCCCGGTGTCGAGGTAGACCTCGACGCTGATCCGCTGTTGATTACGAAAGCTCACGTTGAAGCCGACACCCGGAGTGAACCACAGCAGACTGGTCCAGTTCGCCGGGCCGGGTTTGTGGGCGTTGGTCCAGGCCGGGTGTTCGTCGTGGATGCGTTTCAATAACCGCGTCCAGAACTCTTGGTAGAGCGGCCCCTTTCCGGCCTGTCCAGCCGCGACCTTGGCGGTCGTTGCAGTGTGGGCGGCCCAATCATTCGGTTGCGCGACTAGCTCGAACAGCGGTGCCGGCGAGGACTCACCGATCTTCACCACCCCGATGCGAACCCCGAAGAACCGGGCGTTCTCTCCCGCCAGCTGGTTGAGATAATCGACTGCCTGGCGGTGCTCCTCACGAAACGCGGTCGCGAGCCACACGACCGTGCGGGCCTCGGTGCCCGCCGCGTAGGTGACCAGCTTGCCGAGGTGGTCGTGGTCGGTGCCGGTCAGTTGGTTCTCGACTATCAGCATACAGTCGTTGGTGTTGTCACGGCCGATGAGGTCGAGGCTGAAGTCGCCGACCGTGTGCTCAGCGGTGCTGAGCTCCAAGTCGATCCCGAGCACGTTCGCGAGAACCTCGGAATTCTCCAAGAGCCAGGGTGTGAAGTCGTACGCCTCATGAACCCACACCTTCCGTGCGTCCAGCGATTCCAGCCTCCCCAGCGCCTCCACGTCCCTCATCTTGCCATTCGCCAGCGGACTCGAACCTCATAACCCACTCCCTGGTGTCTCCAGCGCGGCCCAAAGGGGGCCCGTGGTCTGACCGACAGGTTCGGTCTCCCAGATCTTGCCGGCAAGTCGGATGCAGCCCGACTATCCACACCGCGACCGGACGCTGACCCCAGATATACGCGATACCCGAATGTGATACTGGTCCGGTCAGCGCTGAAGGTCGATTCCTATGTCGATCACGCTGGATGGACCTTGCAGGCTGATCGTTAGGCTCCCGGCGTCGGGATGTAGAGGCGGCCGGAAATGGAACGCTCCTTCCTCGATCCCGCCCAGGATCTCGCGGTGAGCGACGTAGCCATCGCCGAGATCGTCGGTCGCGGTGACCACCAAATGGGAGCCGACCGATCCTCGATCCGATCCTGAGACGAAGTGGGCGGCGAGGCGATCCGGGTGTCCGACCAGGGCTTCGAAACCGAGACTGGGGCCGTCCGGGTGATCCACGATCAGGCCCAGGGCGGCGACCTGCTGCCACGCTCCCAGAGCAGGAGCAGCCTTCAATGCGGCGGCCAGGACCGGGGGCAGAGTCGGTCCGGCCGGTCCACCCGCGATGGTGGCGTCGACGGTTTCGACTGCGACGACCAGCGGATGGCTTGCCTCGATGGCGTTCACCGACACCAGCGCGGCGGCGATCACCTCCAAAGAGGCCAGTGGGCGTTCAGGGTCGAGCAGGTGAAGCCAAACATGGTCGTGCAACTGGTCGGCCAGGTAGTGCTCCGCGGTAGAGGAGGCCGGCTCCAGCTTCCGAGCTGACACTGCGGTGGCCACCGGCGGCTCCAGACGTGCCCTGACCGGGCCGCCGGAGGTGTGGAACTCCAACCAGCTGACATCCTCGCCGGGGGGAGGGCCCAGAACGGAGCGGAGATCCCAGCGCTGCCGTTTCCCTCCGCTGTCACTGGCGCCGCTGCTCCCTCCCAGGAGCCGGTAGCGGTCGCCGTGGTCGTCGATGACATCGGTGAACAAGGCGACCTCAGGTGGGGGCAGCGGGGCGTCTGCACTGCGTATCAGCGCTACGGGACCAGAAACTCCTGGGGCAGGTCGAGGCATCTCATGTTGCGGCCATGGAGCTGGTCCCGCGCCGCTGCAGACCAGCCATGTATCTCGATCGGTCTGCGAAACGAAGTTCGTCCCTCCTGTCCCAACCGATGCCGGCAGCACCGACCGAGCGGCTCGCACATTCAGCCAGGACGGACCGGCCAACGCAGGCGGCCGGAACCGGGATGGATGGCCGCCGGCCCTTCGGCCGCCGAGGTGAAACCCAGGTATCACCTGTCCACTGCCGCGGGCTAGATCCTCTCGTATCTCCTCGCCGATGGCCCGGCCGGTCTCGACATCCACCGCGCCGACCACATCCAAAGCAGCGAACGCCGAAGAGAACCGCTCCCACCAGGACTCGACGTCGGTCTCAGAGATGATCTGGTCTGCCAGATCACGAAGGAACTCCTCACCGGTCACTGGCTCAGCCTGGCACAGCCGCCTGGTTCAGCCGGCCGGTTCAGCTGGCCGGTCTGGTGAATCCGACCACTTCGTCTGTCCCCCATAGCGCTCCGACCCGGTCGGGGAGCGCCTCCACTCTCACGGCGGCGCCGGTGTGGGGGGCGTCGACCATCTGCCCCTGGGCGATCACGAGGCCGACGTGGGTTACGTCTTGTGGTCCGGTGCCGAAGAACACCAGATCTCCCGGCAGGAGCGGCACTCCGGCGGGGAGTTGCGGTCCACCGTCGTACTGCGCCTGTGCGGTTCGGGGCAGGTCGATGCCGGCGGCGTGGTAGCCGGCTTGGACCAGCCCGGAGCAGTCGAAACCTACGCCGGGGTCTTCTCCGCCCCATATATATGGTATGCCGACCTGGGCGACGGCCCAGTCCACGGCCACGCCGCCGGCGGTGGTGGTCGAGACCAGCTGGGCGTCGGCGTGCTCGAATCCGGCGGCGAGGTTGAGAACCTGGGCGACGTACGCGTCGGAGTGGTTGTAGACGAACACCGCGTGGGCGACCCCGCCGGGGGTGTTGGCTCCGTTGGCGCACAGGTCGCGGGCCGCGGCGTACACGGCGTCGAGGGGGTCGTACGGGTTGGGCGGGTTCACCCCCCCGGGCGGAACCGGGTACTGGTAGGCGGCGAAGGTGGCGGGCTCCATCTGCATCGGGCCTTCGGCGCCGGCCGGATTGGCGCCGGAGTGCACGCCGGGCAGGGTGGAGGTGCCGTTGGCGGACTCGACGGTGCCGATGGCCGCCAGCACAGTCCACGACATGCCCGGGCAGACCCCGTCGGCTTGCTGGTACACCGAGAGCATCGATCCGAGGGCGCCCAGCGGACCTGCTAGCGGTAGGGGAATCGGGAGGTTTCCGCCGCCAGGCAGCAGCGCGGATACTGCGGCGCCGGCCGCCCCGGCGACGAGAACGACGCACAGCACGAGGGCGCCGGCGGCCCAGGCGATGTAGGAGCCCAGCTTCGATTCACCCATTCGCCGACCCGTCCATGTCGCCAGCTGCCGGTTTTGGGAGGTCGGCTAGGCGGAACCGACGCCCGTCGGGCCGGGCTTGTCCGCCGACTTCGACTGGCAGCCAGACCGAGTCGGCGGCGGTCTGGCCGGCGGTGAGGACGGCGGTGGCGACGGGCACCTCGGGGCGGGCGAGCGCTCGGCGGGCTTGGGCTTCTCGGCCGGGCCCGGGGAAGTCGAACAGCACCCACACTCGTTCTTCGGTGGCGGCGAACAAGCGGGCGTAGCGGTCGACCTTGTCGGCGAGGCGGCCGCTGGGTTCGCTGCCGGTGTCGTGCTCGAGGAGGAAGGCGGTCCGCCGGCTGTTCTCTATCCACACTCCGTAGCCGTCGGGGCGGACGAAGCTGCCCCATCTGGCGGCGCAGCGACGGGCCGGCCACCACATCGCCAGCTGGCGGCCGGGTTGGTGGCGGGCGGAGGCGAGGAGGGAGCAGAAGAAGCCGTTGGTGCCGACCAGGTGGGTGAGCTGGGCGGAGCCGGCCAGGGCGATGGTCTTGTCGCGCCGCCAGGGCAGGTCGGAGACTTCGATGCCGCGCTCGGCGGCGATGAGGATGGCGCCGAGGGTGTCGAGCACCCAGTGCTGCGGTGCGGAGCCGCGGGCGACCAGTGGACGGAACCGGTCGAGGACTCGAAGCTGGTGGAGCTGTCCGAGTCGAAGCTCTGTCCTTCTTTGACTGTTGAAGCGGATCTGCTGGATCTGATGGGTGGTGAGAACTTGATGCTCCAGTACGAGCCTGCTTAGGTATCGGTCTCTTTCGGTTATCCGACTGGCCGCTTCGAGGACGAGACTGTCGTCGATCCTTCTCCTACCAGCGGCGCTAGCCACCGATTCCCCCTGTATGTCGGGGGAGCGATTCGACCGGGGTCCGGGCCGGACACCAGCCGATATGCGTCGGGGTGGCCGGTCGACTCTGGGGCGACGGGCGATGCGACGCGGATTCGATCGCCATCCGAGCGGTCATTCGACACCACCTTCTTCGCCGGAGCGGTTGCCGGGGAAGGCCTCGCCGTCGCCGTCTTGCATTACTTGCTTGGCTCGCAGCCCGCTGGCCCGGCCGTAGCGTTGGCGCGCCGCGTGGCGGACCGCTTCGGCGAGCTGTTCGTCGGGCGGCTGCGGCGGCCGGGTGCGGATGGTGAAGGCGGCGGCGGTCTTGTTGTCGACCAGCAGCCGGCAGGCGGCTTGGTGGCGGCCGAGGTGAGCCAGGTCGTGCTCGGTCACCTCTGGTTCGGTTTCTCGGGCCAGGTGGTGGGCGTCGTCGACGCTGGCGGTGAAGTAGATCTTGGAGCGGGCGTTGGCCGATATGGCTTCTCGGAGCTGGCGGGGGACCTGGGCCAGGTCTGATGGGCTAGCACCAGGGACAGGTGGTAGCCGCGGGCTTCGGCCAGCATCTCCTCCAAGGAGCGGGGGAGGGTGAGGAAGTTTTGGCATTCGTCGATGTAGACCGCTGCGTCCACCCGGGCGGCCTGTCCGAGACGGGCCCGGTGGGTGACGGCCTGCCAAAGGTTGGCCAGCACGAAGCTGCCCAACAGTCGGGATGCTTCTTCGCCGAGAGCGCCTTTGGACACTCGGGCCAGCAGGGTGCCGCCGTCGAGGACTCGTGGCATAGAGAAGCTGGAGGCGACCGGTCCCATCACGGCCCGCACGAAGTCGCGCAGCAGGAAGGCCCGCAGTTTGTTCATGACCGGGCCGACCACTTGTCCTTGGCCGGCTTCGGACAGCTCCTCATACCAGGCCCAGAACCCGCCCAGACCGGCTTGGTCATGCTCGATGCCGGCTGTGGCTTGGCGTCGGAAGGATGAGTCTTGAAGAAGCCTCGGGACTTCGGCGAGGGTGGCAGTCTGGCCGCCGGCCGCGGCGTGTTGGACCAGGGTGAGGCAGGCGGCGCGCAGGATGTCGTCGGTGCGGGGACCCCAGTAAGCCTCGAAGATGCGCCGGAAGATGCCGACCACGTTGTCGACGACCAGGTGCCGCTCGGCGGGGTCGGCCACATCCAGCACGTTGAGGACCGGTGGAGCGGCCCGGTCGTCGGGGTCGATGATCACCGGGGCGGGAGCACCAGCGGGGTAGCGGGCCAGGATGTCGTTGACCAGGTCGCCTTTGGGGTCGATCACCACCACCCCGCGCCCGGCGGCGACGTCGTCTAAGGCGAGGTGGGTGAGCAGGGTGGACTTGCCCGACCCGGTGGAACCCATGACGTGTAGGTGCATGCGGGCATCCGCGACGGGCAGGGCGACCGCTCGGCGGGTGCCGACCTCGGCGTCGCCCAGGACTTTGCCGATCTCGGGGATGCCCGGCGGCGGGGCTACCGGTTTGGCGCCGGCCCGCGACACCCCGGGGACGGCGATGTCTGTGGGCAGGTGGGCGAGCGCGGCGAGCTCGGACACCGACACCAGGTCACCTCGGCCCAGGCTGCGGGCGGCAACGGCTCGGGCGGGACGACGGAGGCGGTGGCGCCGGAGGTGGTTGCGTGGCGTTGCGGACCACCACATTGACCTTCGCGGCCAACACCCCTAGCCCCGGCTCCTGCTCGACGACTCCGGCCAACACGATCCTGGGCTATTCGGGGACCAGCCCGCTGGTGGGCACTGTGCCGGCCGGTTACAGCCTCGACTACAACAACGCGTCGCTTTCCACCGCGGCGCCGGTGGTGAACGACGGGGCCATCAATCTGCGTAACTCGGCGCAGCTGAGCATCGGTGTCGTGGCCGGGAACACTTTCACCAACAACGGCACCTTCACCAACAGCGCGGGCGGGGGTGTGATCAACGGCGACCCGTTCATCAACACGCCCACTGGCAGCTTCACTGTCACCGGCGGCCTGACTGTGGGTAATGGGTCGGTGACCAATATCACGAACAACGGGGCGTTCACGGTGGCTGCTACTGGGACTGTCACCTACGACAACGGCGTGTTCACTAATGGTGGGACCCTGACCGATTTGAACTCCACGGTCGCGTCGATCGGCCTGGCCCAGGGTCTGACGATCACGGGCGGCACCATCTGCGGGACGCCCCCGGCGTTGCGGACCACCACATTGACCTTCGCGGCCAACCCGCCGCCCGGACCGGACTGCCCAGGCGGGACGACCCAGGACGAGATCCTCGGCTATAGCGGCACAAGCCCGCTCGTCGGGGACATCCCAGCCGGCTACACCCTCGACTACAACAACGCCTCCCTCTCCACGACCGCCGCGGTGTCCAACTACGGGACGCTGGTGCTCACCAACTCCGCCCAGCTGTCCATGTCCGGCACCGGAGCGGTGACCAACCACGGCACGGTCGACGTGCCCGCCGGCAGCGGGGTCCTGAACGGTCTCACCTTCACCAACGCGGCGGGAAGCGCGTTCACCATCGAAGGCACCCTCACCGTCGGCAACGGAGCGGTCACCGACTTCGTCAACGACGGCACCGTCGGGATCGCGGCGGGCGCGCAGTTCATCCACGACAACGGCATCTTCACCAACCAGCCCGACGGCACCATGGCCTTCGGCATCACCGGCGACAACACCTCCACCTCCCACTACGGGGTCTACTCCACCGGCCACCCGATCTCCCTAGGCGGGACCGTCGACCCGGTCTTCGGGAACGGCTATATCCCCCCGGCCGGCACCGAGTACTTCGTCGTCACCGGCGGGCACAGCGGCAACTTCTCCGCCTTCCTGCACAACTCCAGCGACGACATCACCAACTCCAAGCAGACCGGCGTCGGCCTGGTCGGCGGGGCACCGGCGGAAGCAAGCACCGTCGCCGTCACGAGCAGCGCAGCCACCGCCGTTTACGGCCAGCCGGTCAGCCTCACCGCCACCGTGACCCCCTCGGCCGGCGGCACCCCGACCGGCACCGTCAGCTTCTACTCCAACGGCGTCCTCCTCGGCTCCCAGCCCGTTACCACCTCGGCCGGCGTGACCAGCGCCTCCATCCAGCTGTCGAGCCTGCGGGTCGGCACCGACAACATCACTGCCACCTACAACGGTGACGTCAGCTTCGACGCCAGCACCTCCTCGCCGTTCACCCAGACGGTCAACCAGGACACGGTCAGCACCTCCGTCGCCCCGAGCCCCACCAGCCCCGTTCCCGGCCAAGCCGACACCCTCACCGTGACCGTCACCGCCGCCAGCCCCGGCGCCGGCACCCCCACCGGTGACGTGAGCCTGTCCGACGGCTCCACCCCCATTCCCGGCTGCCAGAACCTCGTCATGGGACCGACCGGACCGTCGAGCGTCACCTGCACCGTGACCTACCAGACGGTCGCAAACCACACCATCAACGTCACCTACAGCGGCGACACCGACTTCGGGGCCGGCACCGGCAGCGGCGCCCTCAACGTGTCGCCCGCCCAGACCACCACCGCTCTGTCCAGCTCGGCCAACCCGGGACCGATCGGCGCCCCGGTCACCTACACCGCCGCGGTGACGGTCAACGCCCCCGGGACCGGCACCCCGACCGGGTCGGTGTCGTTCAGCGACAACGGCACCCCCGTGAGCGGGTGCCAAGCCCTGGCTCTCCCGAGCACCGCCCCCTTCGCGGTGCAGTGCGCCGAGACCTACCCGGCCAACTCCGGCCATAGCATCGTCGCCTCCTACTCCGGCGACACCAACTACGCGGCCAGCAGCGGATCTCTCTCGGAGACCCTCCAGCAGATCGGCACCACCACTAGCGTCGGCGCCTCCGCCCCGACGGTCACATACGGCCAGCCGGTGACATTCACCGCCACCATCACCCCGGCCAGCTCGGCCGCCTCGGTCGACCCGACCGGGACGGTCACCTTCGTCGACAACGCCTCCACGACCATCGGCAGCGGGACGGTGTCCACGACCGGTGGGGTGACCACGGCCACCCTGACCCTGTCCGGCCTGGCCGCCGGCCCCCACTCGGTCCTGGCCGCCTACGGAGGAGACACCACCTTCACCGGCAGCACCTCCCCGACCCCCGCCGCCGTGACGGTCAACCAGGCCTCGACGTCGGTGAGCGTGTCGAACGGCACCGACCCCTCGCTGTTCGGCGAGCCGGTCACCCTTACCGCCACCGTCAACCCGACCTCGGGCGCCAACCCGACGGGCACAGTGACCTTCTTCGACAACGCCAACCCGATAGGAACCCAGCCGGTCTCAGGAGGGCAGGCCCAGCTCACCACCGCCGGCCTGGCTGTCGGAGACCATCCGATCACCGCCACCTACAGCGGGGACTCGAACTTCGCTGGCAGCACCACCACCGCGACGTTCACCCAGACCGTCAACCCGGCCGCCACCACGGCCTCGCTCCTCAGCTCCTCCAACCCGGGAACGGCCGGCCAGCAGGTCACCTACACCGCCACGGTGACCGTCAACGCCCCCGGCTCGGGCACGCCCACCGGGACGATCGGCTTCACCGACGGCGGGAACCCGGTCACCGGCTGCCAAGGGCTCACCGTGCCGGCCAGCCCGCCCCTCTCCGTCCAGTGCAACCAGACCTATACCGGGACGGCCAGCCACCAGATCGCGGCGACCTTCACCCCAGGCGACGGTAACTTCACCGGCTCGAGCGCCAATCTCACCGAGTCGCTCAACACCGCCGGCACGACCACCTCGGTCTCCTCCCCGGCGCCGACATCCACCTACGGCCAAGCCGTGACCTTCACCGCCACCATCACCCCTGGCAGCGGCGGATCGGGCAACCCGACCGGCACGGTCACCTTCTTCGACAATACGACCACGGCCATCGGCTCGGGCAGCGTGTCCACCACAGCCGGCGTCACCACCGCTACCCTCACCATCTCGACCCTGCCCGCCGGCATCCACTCGATCACCGCCACCTACAACGGTGACCGCAACTTCGCGGGCAGCACTTCGGGCAACTCGGCGGCGCTGAGCGTGTCCGCCGCAGCCACAACGCTCGCTCTCGCCAGCTCCGCCAACCCGGGCACGGTCGGCCAGGCCGTCGTCTACACCGCGACTGTTACGGTCTCAACGCCCGGCGGGGGGACGCCGACGGGGACGGTCGGCTTCACCGACGGCGGCAACCCGATCACCGGCTGCACCGCTGTCAGCTTGTCCGGCGCCACCCCCTACACGGCGCAGTGCCCGCAGACCTACGGCACCACGGCCGGCCACTCGATCATCGCCACCTACACGCCGGGCACGGCCAACTACACCGCCAGCCAGAGCAACACGGTCAACGAGACCTTCAACCTGGTCGCCACCACCACCACGATGCTGATCCCGGCCTCCGCCGGGCCCCCTCCGCCCCCGCCGATCGTGTCCGGCCAAAACGTCACACTCACCGCGTCGGTCACTCCGGCGGCCGGAGCCGCTGACCACCCGAGCGGGACCGTGACGTTCTACGACAACGGCACGACCGTCGTTGGCACCGGCACCCTAACCACCAGCAACACCGGCTTCACCCAGGCCACGTTCAGCACCACGACCCTGGCCGTCGGCCCTCACGTCATCACCGCTTCCTACGGCGGCGACACCGAGTTCCAGGGCAGCACCTCGGCCAACTCCTGGTCGTTCACCGTGACCCCAGCGTCGACCGGGACGACCACGACAGTCGGCAGCCAGCTCAACCCGTCGACGGTCAGCCAGTCGTTCAACCTGAAAGCAACCATCACCGGGGGCACTGCCGCCCCGACCGGCACGGTCACCTTCACCGACGGGCCGACCACACTCGGCTCCGCACCCCTCGTCACCCAGGCCGGCGTGACCAGCGCCTTCCTCTACGTCAGCCAGTACGCATCCGTGCACGCCATCGGCAGCCACACCATCACCGCCACCTACAACGGCGACGCCAGCCACAACACCAGCTCCGGAACGTTCGTCCAAGTCGTCGCCCCGCCGATCTTCGAGGACCTCAACCTCGGCACCGACCTAGCCGTCATCAACTCGGCGACCAACGCCGTCGCCAACGTGTTCTTCACCGGATCCAACAACTGCGGCTGCAACGGCCACGAATACCTGGCCATCAGCCCTGACGGCAGCCGGGCCTACCAGCTCAGCCCCGGCACCTCCACCAGCACCGTGCACATCATCAACACAGCCAACGGCCAGTCCCTCGGCACCGTGACCATCAACGGGTGGGGTGACGACATCGTCATGGCCCCCAACGGCCAGAACCTCTACGTCGGCTACGGAGCCTTCGGCACCTTCGCCCCGACCCTCGCCGTGATCAGCACCGCCACCCAGACCGTCGCCGCCACTGCCACGATCAGCGGTGGCCCCTACTCGGGGATGGCGGCCATCGCCATCAACCCGGCCGGCACTGAAATATTCGCCGCCCTGCAAGGCGGCGGCGTATCAGTGGTCAACCTGGCCACCCTGCACACCGTGGCCAACATTGCCCTCCCGGGCGCATCCGCGCTCGCGGTCAACCCGAACGGCAGCGCCGTCTACGCCACCAACGGCGAGCTGAGCGGCCCCGCCGGCAGCCGGACGCTGAGTGCGATCAGCACCGCCACCAACTCCATCACCCGCACGTTCGGCGGGCTCACCGGCCCGGTGGAGCTGACCGTCAACCCGGCCGGCACGTTCGCCTACGTAGGCCAGAACGGGGTGTTCTTCTCAGGCGGCTCGGGCGGCTCTGGGTCCCTTGGCCCCTCCGTGGTGGCGGTCAACCTGTCCACCGGGACCGAGACCAGCCTGGCGTTGCCCAGCGGCGGCCCGGCCGACCTGGCCGTCAGCGCGGACGGGTCCAAGCTCTATGTCACCTACAACAGCCTTACCAACAACGACGCCGTCTACGTGATCAACCCGGCGTCGATGACAATCCAGACCAGCTTCTCTCCGGGCGGCGCCTTCGCCGTCGACGACACCATCCGACCTTTCGCCCCGCCCTCGGGCAGCGGAGGGCCCCCACCGGCGCTGGTTCTAACAACGAGCGGCCTGCCGGCCGCCACCCAAGGCGTGTACTACACGACCACCCTGGCGGCGAGCGGCGGCGTGGCGCCCTACTCGTTCGGGTCCAACGGGCCGCTCCCGGCAGGCCTGACGCTGAGCCCGAGCGGCGTGCTTTCAGGTACGCCGACTACGCCCGGCCCCTACACGCTCGCCGTCAACGTCACCGACTCGAACTTCCCAGCCGCGTTCACTGCCAAAACCCTGAGCCTGACCGTGAACGCCGGCTCGACCGCCCCGCCGCCCTGCGGAGGCGGGAGCGGCACCGGAGCCCCCGGCATCGGGCAGGCCACGAACTGCTCCAGCGGCTCCAACTCCACGCCGGGCGGTTCCGCCAGCGCGGCCAGCCACAGCAACAAGGGGACGGTGTCGGTCACCGCCCATGGCACCGGCAGTGTGACCGTCGGCCAGTACGGCGCCGAGCCGTCCAGCGGCCTACCGTTCCGCGGGGCCGGCAACGGGTTCGACGTCGCCCTCTCCAGCGCCAACACATTCACCTCGGTCACCGTCACCGACTGCGCCCTGGCCGGGGCCACCACCCTGTGGTGGTACAACCCCGGCGTCGGCTGGCAAGCCGTGTCACCCCAGCACTACACCCACTCGAACCCGCCGTGCATCACCTTCACCCTGAGCGCCACCAGCAGCCCCACCCTGACGGCGCTCAACGGCACGAACTTCTTCGGCGCTCTCCCCCCTGAAAACCTGTCCGTAACCCTC
>JAFAWZ010000305.1 GCA_019241495.1 Acidimicrobiales bacterium
GCGCCGTCGACGGACTGGAAGAACCCGCCCGGGCCCCCCTCCGGGAGGCCCGCCTGGCCTTGAAAGCGGGCCTCGAAGCCGCGCACCATGCCCACGCCGTTCTCGTGCTGGGCCAGCTCCCCGTACGACTCGAGCGGGGGAAGCGGCCGGCCGGCGATCAGGTAGTACTCGTCGGAAGGATAGGCAAGCGGGCGGCCCAGGGCCTTCCGGAACCAGCGCTGCCAAGCCTCGACCACATCCACAACCGCCTCCGCCTCGGCTCTCGTGTGGGGCCTCATCGCCGTCTCGGCATTGAACCGGCTGACGCCGAGGGGAACGCATGCCAAGCTGGCCAGCTCCGGGTAGCGATCGAGTATTCCCGCGAGGGTGTCGTCGAGGACGGCCCCGTCGTTGATCCCCGGGCAGACGACGACCTGGCCATGCACGGTGATCCCATGGTCGAGAAGGGCTCGAAGCCACCTCAAGCTGGTCGCGCCCCGCCGGTTGCGCAGAATGCGACTGCGCACCTCCGGATCGGTGGCGTGGATGCTGACCCACAAAGGCGACAGGCCTTCGGTCACCACCCGCTCGAGGTCGGCTTCGGTGAAGCGGGTAAGGGTCGTGAAGTTCCCGTAGAGGAACGACAGCCGGTAGTCGTCGTCGCGCACGTACAGGCTGCGGCGCAAGCCCTTCGGCAGCTGGTGGATGAAGCAGAACTCACAATGGTTGTCGCAGGTGCGCACCCGGTCGAACAACGGGGAGTCAACCTCTATCCCGAGGGCCTCACCGCCCTCCCGGTCCACGCTGAGGGTCAGGTCCAGGCCACCGCGGCGCAACTCCAGCTCGAGCTCGGCCTGGTCGGCGAGGAGCTGGTACTCGATGATGTCCCGGGGGACCCGCCCGTCCATACTTACGATCTGATCGCCGGGCTGCAGGCCGGCCCGGTCGGCCGGCGACCCGGAGGCGACCGCGACGACGCGCGGCAACGACGACATAACCGATCAAGTGTAAGTGATCAGAAAAATAGGTACAGCCCGCGTGGCGCCGGAGCCGATACCAGGAGCGTCCCCACCATGACCTCCTCCAACTCTCTGCTCTGTCGCGCCCTCGGCCGTTACGGCCGCCGCATCCCCCCGGCCGGAACCAGGCCGGTCCGGTCCCGGCGCAAGGCTCGTCTGGCCCGCCTCGGCGCCGCTGTGGTCGGGTCCGTCGCGCTGGGACCGATTCGTGCCCCCTCCACCCCGGCGCCCTCCCCGGCCCTCCCCGCCACTTACGCGGCGGCACTCTCCGTGGCTCCCATCGTCGGCGTGGCACCGACCGTCGACGCCCAGGGCTACTGGGTGACCGCGTCCGACGGCGGCGTCTTCAGTTTTGGTGATGCCCGTTTTTACGGGTCGACGGGTGGCATGGGCCTGGCCCAGCCGATTGTGGGTATGGCTGCGACGCCTGATGGTGGGGGTTATTGGTTGGTGGCGTCGGATGGGGGGATCTTCAGTTTTGGTGATGCCCGTTTTTACGGGTCGACGGGTGGCATGACCCTGGCCCAGCCCGTCGTGGGCATGGCCGCCGCGCCGGGCGGCGCCGGCTACTGGATGGTGGGCGCCGACGGCGGGGTGTTCAACTTCGGCGAAGCTTCATTTGCCGGCTCGGCTGTGGGCTTCGACGCGGCCTCCGGAGCGCGCTCGGTCGGCATCGTCGCGGTCCGCAACGGCTACTGGCTCCCCACCAACCTGGGCACCCTCCTGAGCGTCAACGCGCCCACCCCCCCGTCGTCGGCCGCGTTGGCCCTGGCCCAGAACCCGGCCAACTCGGTATCCCCCTCCCCAGCCTACGCACAAGCATGCTGGGCGAGCCGGCCCGACGTGGCGGCCTGCAACTCGGCAGCCCTCGCCGACATCAACTCGGCCCGAGCCGCCGAAGGCTTAGGTCCACTACCCCTTCCCGCTGGCTTCTACGGGATGGGCACCGACCAGCAGATCCTCGCGGTCGCCAACGCGGAACGGACCAGCCGGGGGTTGCCGGCGCTACCCGAGAACGCCAGCCTCGACGGAATGGCCCAGGCCGGCGCAAACGCGGGCCAGGACCCGGCCGGGCCAGGTAGCCACACGTGGGGCTCGAACATCGCCTGGGGTGACGCAACCGCCCTGGCCGCCGACTTCGGATGGATGTACGACGACGGCCCGAACAGCCCGAACATCGACTGCCCCTCACCGGGCGCGGCCGGATGCTGGGGCCATCGAAGGAACATCCTCGCTCCGTGGGCCGGATCCTCCGGCGCCGGGAGCTATGACAACGGCGGGGTCCTCCAGCTGACCGAGCTGTTCGTAGAGAACTACTGAAGGTACCCTCGACTCGATGGAGAAAGTGGAGAGGGTCGTGCTCGCCTCCCCCCGCGGGTTCTGTGCCGGCGTCGAGATGGCGATCAAGTCGCTCGCGTGGATGACCCGGGTGTTCGAGCCGCCCGTGTACTGCTATCACGAGATCGTCCACAACCAGATCGTCGTCGAGCGGTTCAAGGAGATGGGAGTCATCTTCGTCGACGACCTGGCCGATGTGCCCGAGGGCGCCCCCCTGATGCTGTCGGCGCATGGGTCGCCCCCGCAGTTGGTCGACGCCGCCCAGGCCCGGGCCGGGACCCTCGTGAACGCGGTCTGCCCCCTCGTCAGGAAGGTTCACCATGAGGTGAAGATGCGAGCCCGCAAGGGATACAGCATCGTCTACGTCGGGCATGAGGGTCATCAAGAGGCTGTCGGCACCGCCGCGGTGGCCCCCGAGGCCGTGCACCGCATAGAGCACATGGAGGAGCTCGAGGCGCTGCCCGAGGCGGCCGGCCCGGTCGCCTTCCTCGCCCAGACGACGCTGGCCATGGACGAGTGGAAGACGTTGCTCGACGCGGCCAAGAAGCGTTGGCCCGAGCTGTGGGTGCCGGGAACCTCGGATCTGTGCTTCGCCACTACCAACCGGCAAACCGCCCTCAAGGCCATAGCGGCCCGGTGCGACGCGGTCGTCGTCATCGGCTCGCACACCTCGTCCAACACGCGGGCGCTCGAGCGCACGGCCCGGGCCGCGGGCTGCCCGACGGTGTTGCGGGTGGACAGCCCTGACGAGCTGCCCACGGACCTGGCTGGAACGGTCGGCGTGATAGCTGGCGCGTCGGCGCCCGAAGAGGTCGTGCAGGACGTCATCTCCCATCTCGGCCCCTCCGAAGGGGTCGAGGAGGTGATGGCCGTCGATGAGGACGAGTACTTCCCGCTGCCGAGAGAGCTGCGCGAGGTGGTCAGACAGCTCGCGGCGCTCGCCGCGGTCGCCGGTGTGGCGCCGGGGGGCGATCCCAGCACAGCCGGCGACAAGCTGCCCGAGGACCGGGAGCTGTCCGCCTCGATGGCCCTGGCCGGATTAGCCGACTGAGGGGGCCCGGCCGGCCGCTCTCATGGCCTCGTCGAAGAGGTCCTGGAGCGACTTGCCCAGCTGCTCGGTCAGCTCGGCGACCACCCGCCTGGGCACCCGGGCCCCGGCTTCGCGCCCGGGTGGGTAGATGGGGTCGCCGACGACCATCACTACCTTGACCAGCCTGACCGTTCGCGAGCCCTTGGGCATGGCCCACTCGCTCCCCCCGATGCCGACCGGCACGATGGGGACCCCGGTGCGGGCGGCGACGAACGCGGCTCCTTCGAACAAGGGATGGAGCTCGGCTCCGCTCTGTCGGGTGCCTTCGGGAAAGAGCACGACGGGCTCCCCGCCGCGCACCGCCTCCTCGCACTGGCGCAGCGCCTCGCGGTCGGGCGTCCCGCGGTGGACCGGGAACCCGCCGAGTGAGCTGAACAAGGCGCCCGACCACCGGTACCTCCATAGGCTGTCCTTGCCCATGAACCGGATACGGCGGCGGGTCAGGCACCCGGCGAGAAGCGTGTCGATGTTCGAGCGGTGTACCGGGGCGATGACGTAAGGGCCGCCTCTTGGCAGCTTGGCGCGGTCGCGGACTTCCACCCGCCACAGCGCCCGGCAGGTGATCTCGACCAGGCCCCGGGCGAACCCGTACCAGATCAGGGCAGCTCGGGCCCTCACGGCTGGCTCAGCAGGGCCAAGACCCGTTCGACCACCTGCTCGGCGTTCAGGCTGGTGGTGTCGAGATGCACCGCATCAGGCGCGATGGCCAGCGGCGAGGCGGCCCGGGTTGAGTCCAGGTGGTCGCGCCGGGCCAGCTCGGCCGCCACCTGGTCGTAGCTCCTGTCGAGCATCTCCTTGGTCCGGCGGTTGGCCCGCTCCCCGTCGTCGGCGGTCAGGTACACCTTCAGATCGGCATTTGGGAACACCACCGTCCCGATGTCGCGTCCCTCCACCACGCCCCCGCCGTGGGCTTTGGCCCACTCCCGTTGGCGCAGCACCATCTCGTGGCGAACCTGCGGGTTGGCGGCGACCACGCTCACCGCCCGGGTCACCTCCGGGCTGCGGATCTCGACGGTTGCGTCAGTCCCGTTGACCATTACCTGGGCGGCGACGGTCAGCTCGAGCTGGCGGGCCAGCTCGGCGACCCTCTCCGCGTCGTCGGGCTCGATGTTGCGACGGATGGCCTCGTAGGCCACGGCGCGGTACATCGCACCAGTGTCGAGGTAGTCGAGCCCGAGACGGGCGGCCACCTCCCGGGCTACGGTCGACTTGCCCGAGCCGGCAGGGCCGTCGATGGCTATCACCCGTGCTGGCCCAGGCACTGCTGCAGATCCTCCTCGAATCGCGGGTAGCTGGTGGAGACCGCCTCCCAGCCGCCGATCTGAACCGCGCCGGCCGCTGGGAGGGCGGCGACGGCCGCGGCCATCGCCACCCTGTGGTCCCCCGCCGAGTCGACCTGGCCCCCTTGCAGCGGGCGGCCCGCACCTCCGTTGACGACGAGCCCGTCGGAGCGCCCTTCGGCGTCGGCGCCGAGCGCGTTCAAGGCGGTGACCGTGGTGGCGATACGGTCGCTCTCTTTGACCTTGAGCTCCTCCGCCCCCGAGAAGGTCGTCTTCCCGCTCGCGTAGGCAGCCGCCACGGCCAGGACCGGTATCTCGTCGATGACTCCCGGCACTTCGACTCCCCCCACGTCGGTGGCCTGCAGCGGCCCGTACCGGGCCCGGATGTCAGCCGTGGAGCTCTCCGGATCGTGGGCTTCGACCCGCACGTCGGCTCCCATGCGCCGCAGGACGTCCACGAAACCGGCCCGTTGGGGCCCGACATAGACGTTCTCCACGGTCAGGTCACTGCCGGGGGTGACGCATGCCGCGACGACCCAGAACGCGGCCTGGGACGGATCGCCGGGCACCTTGAACTCTGCGGCCTGGAGAGACCCCGGGTGGACGGTCACGCGGCCGGGCGCCAGGTCGACGCGGGCGCCGCACGCGGCGAGCATCTGCTCGGTATGGATCCGGGTCGCAACCGGCTCGTGTACGACAGTTGGGCTCGAAGCGGCCATCCCGGCCAGCAGGATCGCGCCTTTCACCTGAGCGCTCGGAACGGGGAGGTGGTACTCGATGCCGGTCAACGGGCCGCCTCGGACGGCCAGGGGGGGTCGTGTCCCGCCCCGGCGCCCGTCGATGGAGGCGCCCATCAGCCGAAGGGGCTGCGCCACCCGGTCCATCGGCCGGCGCGCTATTGACATGTCCCCGGCCAGGACCGTCAGTCCGTCGATGGACGCGGCCCAGCCGACGAGCAGGCGAATGGCGGTGCCCGAGTTCCCGACACCTATGACCGACTCCGGTTCGTGCAGCCGCCCGGGCCCTCCTTGGACCGCGAGCCCTTCCCCGCTCCGTTCGACCCTCGCCCCGAATGCCTGGATGGCGGCGAGGGTGGCCAGCACGTCCGCGCCGTCGGACAGCCCGGTGATGCGCGATGTCCCATCGGCGCGCGCCGCGAGGAGGAGCGCCCGGTGGGAGATGGACTTGTCACCTGGTACTCGCAGCCGGCCGCTCAGGCCATGGGGGGCCGGCGCGACCCGGAGCGAGGTCACAGAACCGGCCTCAGAACGGCTCGTCCCATACCGTGGATGCGGCAGCGTCTCACGGGCCGAGGGGGCGGATCGAACAGCGGTAGTCGTGCTCGTGGAGGGCTACTCGTACCCGCTCGGCATCCGTCCCGTCGACGACCAGGACCAGAACGCCGCGGTCACCTTCGGCGCTGTGGGCGATCTCGAGATCGTAGATGTTGATCCCCATCTCGCCGAGCAGGGTAGTCACCCCGGCCACGACGCCCGGCCGGTCGGCGACGGGCACCCGTACCTCCACGGCGGCATCGGCCGACGGCACACCGGCGGGGAGGTTCACCCGGGCCTGGCGGGCCCGCTCGAGCACCTCGAGCAGTGCGTCGCGATCGCCGCCGGCGACCACGTTCCGCATCCGGGCGAGAGAGTCGAGGAGGCGGTCGAGGACCTCGAGGATCCCGTCGCGGTTCTCGGCGCACACGTCCGGCCAGATCGACGCCTCGCCCGCCGCGATGCGGGTCATGTCCCGGAACCCGCCGGCCGCCAGGCGGAGAAGGGTCGCGTGCTCAGTGGCCGTATCGGCGGCCAGGTTCATGAGGGTGGCGGCGGTCAGATGGGGTACGTGCGATACGAGCGCTACCAGGTCGTCGTGGCGCGATGCGGGCAGCTCGACCACGTTGGCGCCGAGCTGGCCGACCAGAGAGCGGACGGTTGCGAAGGCGACAGGATCGGTATGGGGCTGGGGGGTCAGGACCCACGTGGCGCCTTGGAACATCTCCGCGTCGGCGCCCTCGACGCCCTCCTGCTCGGAGCCGGCCATAGGGTGGCCGCCTACGAAACGGGCGTCGGCCACCCGCTCCACGACCGGTCCTTTGACCCCGGCCACGTCGGTCACCACCGCGGAGGGATGCCGGCCGAGAGCCTGGTTGGCCACGTCGGCCACCGTGCCGGCTGGGGTGGCGACGACGACGATGGTGGCGTCGAGGTCCACCCCTGACGCGTCGGTGGCCCCCAGCTCGACGGCCCGGGCGGAACGGTGCTCGTCGAGATCGAATCCGGTCACCCACCATCCGAGCCGGCGGAGGGCGGTGCCGATGGAGCCACCGATGAGGCCCGTGCCGATGATCTGGGCGCGCGACGGGTTCGCTTCGGTGCTAGGAGCGGACCCTGGGCGGGGCGGGTTGGCGGGAGGCACGGCGGGCGAGCCTAGAAGAACCCGGATTGCTCGCTGTAGCCCGTTCCAGGGCCCGGACCTCGTCCTGGGTCAGGGTGCGCCACTCCCCTGGCTTCAGTGTCCCGACCCGGAGCGGTCCGATACGTGTCCGAACCAGGCGGCGCACCGGGTGGCCGACGGCCTCGGCCATACGCCTCACCTGCCGGTTGCGGCCCTCGTGGATCGTTATACGTAGGACGTCCGCTCCGGCGAGGGAGACCCGGGCAGGAGCGGTGGGCCCGTCGTCGAGCTCCACCCCCCGTCGGAGCAGCCTCACGACCCCGTCCTTGGGGTGGCCCTCCACGTGGGCGAGGTACTCCTTTTCCACCCCGAAGCTCGGGTGGGTCAGGCGAAAGCTGAGCTCCCCGTCGTTGGTGAGCAACAAGAGCCCTTCCGTGGCGGCGTCCAGGCGCCCGACCGGGAACACCCGCGGCTCGCCGGGAACGAGCTCTACGACCGTCGGTCGGCCCTGCGGGTCGGCGGAGGTGGTGACCACACCGGCCGGCTTGTTGATCAGGTAGTACACGAGGCCTGGTCGGGTCGCGACGGGCACGCCGTCTACGTCGATACGGTCGTTGGCCGGGTCGACCCGGCGGCCCAGCTCGACCGGCTGCCCGTTGACCAGCACCCGGCCGGCCGAGATCATCTCCTCGCACGCCCGGCGGCTGCCGATGCCGGCCCGGGCCAGGACCTTCTGCAACCGCTCCCCTTCCCCCGCCTCAGGCTGGTCGGGGGGGTTCACTCCGGGATTTCGAGGTCGGGGGGTTCATCGGTCGTGTCTTCGCTCTGGTCGTCGTCGTCATCGGGTCCGATCTCGTTCGCAGAGTCGGTGGTGTGAGCTGAATCGGCGGTGTGAGCTGAATTGGCGGCGTCGGCGGGGTCGGCCCGTAGGCTGCGCTCGAGCGCATCCATGATCTCGGGACCGGGAACGAATTGGGCCAGGGGCGGTAGCTGCTCGACCCGGTCCAACCCCAGCTTCTCCAGGAACAACGTGGTGGTCCCATACAGAGCGGCCTGCCCCGGGCCGGGGTCGCGGCCCACTTCCTGGACGAACCCCCGGGTCTGCAGGGTGCGGATCACCGCATCCGCGTTCACCCCCCGGATGGCGGCGACCTGCGCACGTGACACCGGTTGTTTGTAAGCCACGATGGCCAGCGTCTCCAGGGCGGCCGCCGACAGGCGGGCGGACTGGCCCTCCAGAACGAACCTCTCCACGTAGGGCGCCTGGTCAGGGTGGCTCTGGTAGCGGTACCCGCCGGCCACCCGTACCAGCCGGAACCCGCGCTCCTGCTCCTCGTAGGACCGGGCGAGGCCTTCGCAGATCTCCTCCACCCTCGCCGGCGGCATCTCCAGGAGCTGGGCCAGCAGATGCGGCTCCACCGGCCGATCGGAGACCATCACGATGGCTTCGATCGCCCTCTCGTCCTCGCTGGCCAACCTCAGCCCTCGTACTCCTCGGCGACGAAGTCCGGCGCTGGGCCGTCCCCCGCTCCGTTGGGATGGCCCAGCCACACCACCGCCAGCTCCCCGAAG
>JAFAWZ010000161.1 GCA_019241495.1 Acidimicrobiales bacterium
AGCCCCGCGGTCGCTCCTACGGCCTTGACTGCCCTCCCTGGTGCCTGCGCCAGCTACGACACGCTCGTGGTGCAGGCCTATCCCACACTGCCGCCGATCGTGGCAGCCCACAGGACCCTCTTGACCCCGGCCCTTCTCATGGGAGCACTTTCTTGAACGCCAAAATCTGTTATCCACGGGTTTCTCGGCGTTTTTCTCGACCGCTGATCAGCTTCGCCCGAGATTGCATAGGGCAGAGTGGCGCGCTACGGCGGCCGGTGACCAGCGGATTCACGGCGGCGTCTTCGAACGACTGTTCGGCTGCATAGCGCAGCCCTATGGCGCTCATATGCAGTGCCCTACTCAACTGGTTTGGGCCTGCCATTTGAGCCCGTTTTCGGCCTCGTCGGATTTGGTCGGCTGGAACGGCGCCAGCCGCTGCAAAGGTGGTCGATCCAGGAGCTGTTCAATGCCGGGATTCGGGCTATCAGGCGTCTAGCGTCTTCTGGCGCTGTCGTTGGATGGTGTCCGGCTCGACCCCTAGCTTCTGTTTAGCTTGCCGACCACGAACCTGGTACAGCCACACGGATTGTCCCTGGACAGGCGCATGATCCTTCCTATCGTCGCAACAAACGCCGCGGGTAGGTCCCAGCGTCAGCGTGGCATGTCACTTGTCAGGGGTACGTGGACCTGTGGGATGTGCCGGTCTGCGTTTTACGGCGCAGGCGGGCCTCACCGGTTCTGGAGGGTTCGGCGCCCGCGCGGCGCTGCGGGCCGCTGATCCTACGTCCTACGGCGTTTCAGAGCCCCCGTCTCTGGGGGATCGCAAGACCGCTGAGCGGCCCAACAATGCCTGATAGCGGTCGGGGTCGCTGAGCTCGCTGACGAGACGATCGATCCAGTGCTGGTTGTACAAGTACAGCTTTGCTGCGGGCACCCACTCGCAGTACCGGACGTCGGTCGCCGCTGGGGTCCGTTGCATCGCCTTGGGGCCGGACGCCGAGCGCGCGAGCGGCGGTAATGACCTGATATCGGTTGAATTTGTAGGGGATACGCGCCTGAACGATCTCAGCAACATCCTTGGCCCCTAGGTTCGGTCTCGGTGGCCGCACGACCTTCGGCAGGACAACGTAACGTTGGAGAGACTCCGTCAGCTCGTCGGGCACCTCGTTGGGTCGCACGAAGTAGGCGACAGCGTCAGGGTTGCGCCCAGAGGTCGGGACTGCGGGCAGGAAGGCCACCCGTAGCTGGTAGGTGGGGTCGGCGAGTAGATCTGGTGCGGCTTCGGCGGCCCGGGTAAGGATGGCTTGCACGTCGAGGGGAAGCGAAGCCTGGAGCTGGCGCAGGGAGGTGACGATGTCGGGATTCCGGAAGCCGGCGAGCTGCAGGGGCACTGACAGCTGGTCGGAAAGTGCCCAGGCCTCGCCGAACTGGCCGGTGAGGGCGTTCTCGAAGTTCAGGAGGCCAGCTTGGGCCCAGGGAATGACGGCCATGTCGAGAGCCGGCAGGTGACGGTGAGCGACGCTGTTGCGCGGCCCACCCAGTCACGGACATTCTCTCGGAGGCCGCGGCGCTCAGTGCCCGGGTAGGCGTCGGCCACCAACTCGAGCGTATTGCGAGCCTTTTCGGCGCCGTCAGAAATGAGCTCGGGTTCCCCTTGGTCATCGAGCTGGCGCCACTCGCGGCCATCGCGCTCAAGTACGGCAAGGGCGAGGTTGTTCCATGCCGAGATGAAGTGAAGAGCGAACCCTCCGGTCAGGAAGGTGGCAGTTGGATCATTCCAGATGCGCAGACCGGCTAGACAGGCGCTGCGGGCATGTTGGAGCGCCGGTTCCCAAACCGGGACGTCCGCCCCGATCGGGGTGCGGCCTAGGGCCCGGACCTGGGTTTCAAGTTCGACGATCCGATCTGTCTGGCGTGATGGTCGGGTTGTCGCCTCGCCGAGCGTCCGGCGGATAAACCGGTCGAACCGACGACCATGGGCAGTGGCATCGGCCCATTCACGAATCTCGATCTGGCTCTTGGACTTACCGCGACCTTGATCCCATTCGGCCAGGAGTCGGCGCGCCCGCTGAACGTCTTCGGAGCTTTGGACATCGTCGGCCGCCGGTTCAGGCACGCCATAATCATGCGCCATCTAGCGACGCTTGGCGTGACTTTCCTGAGAAGAGCGTTCCGACGACAACGAAGGAAGGTGAGTGGCTCGGGCGCTAGTTGACCGGCGCCAGATGCCGTTCTGGACTGGTGGCGCCTAAGCCCGGGACGTCATTCGTAGCCGGTGATCTGTACTCCTGTTGATCGCGAAGGATTCAACCAGACGAGATGGAGACCCCGACGATATGGTTTGATGGCGCAACACCAGGATCTCTGCGTCCTTGGCCACGGCGTCCATGCGGTGGACGGACAGTGCCTCTATGACTTGACGGATGAGACGGTAGAGGAAGCTGAGCGCCATGGGCCGGCAGGATCGCCGCTCGGGTCTTGGCTGGTCAAGCCGGCAATCGCGTTGTCGGACCCTTCAGGTCAGGAACTCTCCGGCCTGCGCCGCCGACTCGGGGCGGGCCGTTGAGGGCTGCCCCGTCGGGCTGAACACGGTCGGGGCGGAATGGTTGCGGCTGGTAGGACTGGGCATGCGCTCTCCTCAAGATCAGAGGCGACAACGCCACCCTCTCCAGGGTCGATACCCAGAACAGTCGACGGCGAACAGCCTTAGCAGCTTCGCGGGCCGCCGCCCAGCTCGCTCATCTGATCGACCCCTCTCGTGGCCGATCGATCCGACTCGGTGGCGGCTTGCGGAAAGGTTATCGCCGCATCGCTCGAGGGTATGAACCCATCCGACGACGTCGGGGTTGCTCTGGGCTATCCACCCTGAACCGATCCGGACGTCGGTCGGGCACCCGAGGGCCGGCCCGTCGGGTCGGGAGGGGCGAGCTCCAGCGGTCTAGTGAGATGCGGCCAGTGTCTCTCGGCCGGGCTGTTCCGGCGGGCCCGCTCGAAACCGTCCGGCTTCGTCCCGTTCGACGCTTGCGGCCGGGGCACGACCACGACTCGGGGGTAAACGGCCGTGATCTGGGTATCGATCTCCCCACGAGCCAGCCAGCGAAGCGGAGGTGAGTGGTGGTGACCCAGAAACAGGTCAAGGCGGCCAAGGTCAATGTGAAGGCGGCGCAGGGCGGAGCCCGCCGGAAGCGGTCGATGGCCAACATGCCAGCATCTACCCGTTCTGCATTGGGTCGCCAAGGTGGCGCGTTGGCCGGGCGGACGCGGACGGGGGGGTCGTCGCCCATGACGCGGCAGGAGCTGTACGAGGAGGCCAAACAGCGGAACCTGCCGGGCCGGTCCAAGATGAGCTGGGACGAGCTAGCCCGCGCTCTCGGCCACCGCTAGCGGCTGCGCGGATGTTCGAGTCGGTGGAGAGCAGCGAGCTGTTGGAGCGCGTGAGCGGAGCGATACGCCGCCCGATTGCCGGTCTGCTGGAAGGGAAGCGGTTCCGTGATGCGCTGAGCGGGTCATGGCTCGGCCACCCAGTCCATCCGACGTTGGTAGCGGTGCCGCTGGGGATGTGGTCAGCCGCGTTGGTCGCCGACATCGCCGGTGATCCCGAGACGGCCCGGCGGCTCACCGCCGTAGGGGTCGCCGCGGTGGTGCCGGCGTCGGTGACGGGGTTGTCGGATTGGTTGGACACGGCGGGCGTCGAGCAGCGGGTGGGCGTCGTGCACATGGCCGCCAACGTCGCTGCCACCGGCTTGATGAGCGCCGGATGGCTGGCCCGTCGAGTCGGCCGTCGACGAGCCGGGAGCATGTTGGGAGCGGCCGGCCTGGTTGTCGCCGCTGGCGGGGGCTGGCTCGGCGGTCATCTGGCGTACGGGTTGGGTGTCGGTGTGGACACGAACGCCTTCGACGGCGGCCCCACCGAGTGGACCGACTTGACGGTCGAAACCTCCGGTGAGAAGTCGTCGGGGGTTCGTGCCGGGTACGCGGAGGGGGTCGGTATGGTCGTGATCGACGCCGACGAGGGGGGCGGTCCTCGGGCGGTTCTGGCCAACCGGTGCAGCCACCGAGGTGGCCCACTCGCCGAAGGCGAGGTCCACGGTTCTTGTGTCCGCTGTCCGTGGCATGGCAGCCAGTTCGACATCGCCACCGGCGCAGTCACCCGCGGCCCAGCCGCCGTCGCCCAACCCGCCTACCAGCTACGCCGCCGCGGCGCCGGCTGGCAGGTCCGCCGAGACGAACCGCGAGCCCTTCGCACTAACTCGGTGTGAGTCCGCCCGTCGACCGCCGCGGCCCGCTCGGGCCGCCGAACGGCGCCCGTCGGCTCGGCGCCAGTTTCGCCCAGGGGTGCGCGCACGCCGAGCGGTGGCCGCTGCCCGGGCAGGGCCGCACGGGGCGACGCTTCGGGCTTTTGGTCGCGGCCGCTCGGCGTGACCTGGTGCTCGCCCGACTGGTCGAGGCTCACGCCGACGCCGTCGCTATCAGCGCCGAGCTCGGCTACCGAGACCGGGAGCACGGTCAAAGGTGGGCGGTGTGGGCGGCTGGACCGCCCGGAAGCGTGACCGCTCGCTATGTCGAGGGCCGGTGGGTGCTCGAAGGGGTCAAGTCCTGGTGCTCTGGCGCCTCTTTGGTCACTCATGCTCTGGTGGACGCGGCCGCGCCCGACGGCCAGCGACTCTTCGCGGTCGCTGTCGGGGCGTCGGGGACCCAGGTGCAGTCGTCGTCGTGGGTCGGTCCCGGTATGCAGGCCGCCGACACCCGCTCTGTCGCTTTCGTCGAGGCCCGCGGCGAGCCGGTGGGGCAGCCCGGCGAGTACCTGGACCGACCGGGGTTCTGGGTGGGGGCCGTCGGCGTGGCCGCATGCTGGCACGGTGGTTCCCGAGCGGTCGCCCAGCCCCTCTACGCCCGAGCCGGGCGACCCGACCCGGACTCGATCACCCTGGCCCATCTCGGGGCCGTGCACACCGCCCTCGCCGAGGACGGTGCCTTGCTGCGCGCCGCGGCGGAGACAGTGGACCGACGCCCGTCGCAGGACCACTCGGTGCTGGCCCTCACCGTCAGAGACAGCATCGAGCGCAACGCCACCGAGATCATGGACCACGTCGGGCGAGCCCTCGGCCCGGCCCCCCTCGCGCACGACGCCGACCACGCCCGCCTCGTTGCTGACCTGTCCGTGTACATCCGCCAAAGTCACGCCGACTTCGACCGGGCCGAGATCGGCCGCCGGGTCTCGGAAAATGCCCGCTGATGGCAAAGGCGACATCTGCGCCCGATTTGACAGGACGAGGAACGCCCGAGTCCGCCTGGTCGAGATGCTCGACCCTCGCCGCCCTGCCGTCCTGGCCGCTACCACTACCGGCTGGCGGCCGGATCATGGTCGTCGCCCCGCACCCCGACGACGAGATCCTGGGCGCCGGGGGAACTACCGCCCGGCTGTGCCGCCTGGGAGCGGGCGTGGATCTGGTCGCGGTGACCGACGGCGAGCACAGCCACCCGGGCTTCGACCGCTATCTGCGCATCGTGCGCCCGCTCGAAACGCTGGCCGCGGCCGGCCGACTTGGCATCGACTTCGGCTCCATCAGCCGGTTGCGCCACCCCGACGGCCAAGTCGACGAGACGAAGCTGGTCGGCCAGCTGACGGCCCGGATCCGCCCGGGTGACGTCGTGCTGGCCCCCTGGTCGAGCGACGGCCACCCCGACCACGACGCCGTCGGCCGAGCCGCCGAGACGGCGTGTGCCCGCGCTGGCGCCGACCTTGTGGCCTACCTGGTGTGGGCCTGGCACTGGGCCAGCCCGGAAGACCTGCCCTGGGAGAAAGCCCTCCGGGTCGACCTCGATGACCTGGCCGCAGCCAAACGCGGCGCCGCCGCCGCC
>JAFAWZ010000046.1 GCA_019241495.1 Acidimicrobiales bacterium
TGACTCGCTGTATCTGTTTGACCGCATCGTCGAGGCCATCCGGGATGCCGCGTAGAGAGGACATCCACAAGATCCTGCTGATCGGCTCCGGTCCGATCGTGATCGGCCAGGCGTGCGAGTTCGACTACTCGGGGACCCAGGCGTGCCGGGTCCTGCGGGCCGAGGGCTACCGGGTGATCCTGGCCAACTCAAACCCGGCCACGATCATGACGGACCCGGGCTTCGCCGACCGGACCTACGTGGAGCCGCTCACGCCCGAGGTGCTGGCGGCCATCGTGGAGCGCGAGCGGCCCGACGCCGTGCTCGCCACCCTCGGCGGCCAGACGGCGCTCAACCTGGCCATGGCCTTGCACGACCAGGAGGTCCTCGCCCAATTCGGGGTCGAGATGATCGGGGCCAACGCCGCCGCCATCGCCACCGCCGAGAACCGCGAGCGGTTCAAGGAGGCCATGACCGAGATCGGCCTGGCCGTACCTGAGTCGGGCTTCGCGTACAGCCTGGACGAGGCCATGGAGGTGGGGGAGAAGATCGGCTACCCGCTGATCGTCAGGCCCTCCTACATCCTCGGGGGGGCGGGCACGGGAATCGCCTTCGATACCGCCGACCTGGCCCGCATCGCGGCCGCCGGGTTGGCGGCCAGCCCCATCTCGGAGATCCTGGTGGAGCGCTCGATCGCCGGCTGGAAGGAGTTCGAGCTGGAGGTCATGCGCGACCGGGCGGACAACTGCGTGATCATCTGCTCGATCGAGAACTTCGATCCGATGGGGGTCCACACCGGAGACTCGATCACTGTGGCGCCCGCCCAGACCTTGTCGGACGAGGAGTACCAGCGCATGCGCGACGCCTCGTTCGCCTGCATCCGGCGCATCGGGGTGGAGACCGGCGGCTCGAACATCCAGTTCGCCGTCGATCCCGCGACGGGGGAGCAGGTCGTCATCGAGATGAACCCTCGGGTCAGCCGCTCGAGTGCCCTGGCGAGCAAGGCGACGGGTTTTCCGATCGCCAAGATCGCCGCCCGCCTGGCGGTCGGTTACACCCTCGACGAGATCCGCAACGACATCACCGGCGAGACGCCGGCGTCGTTCGAGCCCTCGATCGACTACGTGGTGACCAAGATCCCGCGCTGGGCATTCGAGAAATTCCCCGGAATCCCCGAAGTGCTCGGGACCAGGATGCAGTCGGTCGGCGAGGCCATGGCCATAGGGCGGACCTTCCCCGAGTCCCTCCAGAAGGGGTTGCGGTCCCTGGAGCAGGGCCGCCTCGGGTTGAACTGCGACCCGGCCGAGCGGATGTGGGACGACTGGGACGACGACGAGCTGGTGCGCCGGGCGGCCATCGCCACCCCGGACCGGCCGTTCCAGTTGGAGGCCGCCCTTCGCCGCGGCGTGTCCGTGGAGCGCCTGTACGAGGCGACCGGGGTCGACCCGTGGTTCCTCGACCAGATCAAGCTGGTGGTCGACGAACGGCTCCGACTGGCCGGCGAGGCCAGCCCGGGTGCACTGTCGCGCCCGGCGTGGAAGAAGGCCAAGCGGCTCGGCTTCAGCGACGCCCAGCTCGCCTACCTGTGGGGCTGCCCCGAGACCGAAGTACGCGAGGCCCGCCTGGCGCAGGGGGTGCGAGCCACCATGAAGACGGTCGACACTTGCGCGGCCGAGTTCGAGGCTCACACCCCGTACCACTACTCGACCTACGAGGACGACGACGAGGTGCGTCCGGGCAGCCGGCCGAAGATACTGATCCTCGGCTCCGGGCCGAACCGTATCGGCCAGGGCGTCGAGTTCGATTACTGCTGTGTGCAGGCCAGCTTCGCTCTCCACGATGCGGGCTACGAGACGGTCATGGTGAACTGCAACCCCGAGACGGTGTCGACCGACTACGACACCAGCGACCGCCTGTACTTCGAGCCGGTCACCCTCGAGGACGTGTCGAACGTCTTGGACGTGGAGGGGGCCACCGGGGAGGTGAAGGGGATAGTCGTCTCGCTGGGCGGACAGACGCCCCTGAAGTTGGCTGGACTACTGCCACAAGAGTTGGTGCTCGGGACACCACCCGAATCCATCGACCTGGCCGAGGACCGGGAGCGGTGGAACGCCCTGTGCGCCCGGCTCGAGATCCCCCAACCGGCCGGCGGCACCGCCACGAGCCTCGAGGAGGCTCTGACCATCGTGGATCGCATCGGCTACCCGGCCCTGGTCAGGCCGAGCTACGTCCTGGGCGGCCGGGCCATGGAGATCGTCTACGGCGAGGACGACCTGCGCGCCGCCATGGCCGCGTTGTCCGGCTTCGGCTCACTCGGTCGGGAGGGGGGCCTGTCGGCGGAGCGGCCCGTGCTGGTCGATCGCTTCCTCGAGGACGCGACCGAGGTGGACGTCGACGCGGTGCGCGACTGCGGGGGTGAAGTGGTCATCGGCGCGGTGATGGAGCACGTCGAAGAGGCCGGCGTGCATTCTGGTGACAGCGCTTGTGTCATCCCCCCTCCGACCCTCGATCCTGCGACCGTCCGGGTGATCGAGGGCTACACCCGGTCCATCGCCGACGCCTTGTCGGTGGTCGGGCCGCTGAACGTTCAGTTCGCGGTGAAGGGCACGCAGGTGTTCGTGATCGAGGCGAACCCACGAGCCAGCAGGACCGTACCGTTCGTCTCGAAGGCGACGGGCGTGCCTCTGGCCAAGGTGGCCGCCCGGGTCATGGCCGGTGCGTCGTTGGAGGACCTGCGGGCCGAGAGCCTCCTCAAAGAGCCGGGGACGGGCGGGCACGTGAGCGTGAAGGAGGCGGTGCTGCCCTTCACCCGCTTCCCGGAGGCGGACACGCTGCTGGGACCGGAGATGCGCTCGACCGGAGAGGTCATGGGCATCGACACCACGTT
>JAFAWZ010000112.1 GCA_019241495.1 Acidimicrobiales bacterium
CATCGACAGCTCCACCCCGGTCTCGTCGAGCGACGGCAGGACGTGCTCGATGTAGCGGAGGAACGTCGGGTTCGGTCCGAGGACCAGCACACCTTGCGACTCGAGCGGGAAGCGATGGGTGTAGAGAAGGTACGCAGCCCGATGAAGAGCAACGGCCGTCTTGCCCGTCCCGGGCCCGCCCTGCACCACCATGATCCCGGGGAGGGGCGCTCGGATGATCTCGTCCTGCTCGCGCTGGACGGTCGCCACGATGTCGCGCATGCGCCCGCTCCTCGAGCGCTCCAGGCTGGAGAACAACACCTGCGGGCCCGACAGACCGAGCCCGCGCCCGGCGTCGTCCCCCTCGGTGTCGAAGAGCTCATCCTCCAGGTCCACCACAGTGGGACCCTCGGCCAGGAAGTGGCGCCGTCTCGCCAAACCCATCGGGTGGGCTCCAGTAGCCCGGTAGAACGGCTCGGCGACCGGTGCGCGCCAGTCCACCACCAACGGCTCCTGGTCTTCTGCGGATATGGCCAGCCGCCCGATGTGAAACGCCTCCACGCCGCCTCCCGACTGCGACGTACGGTCGATCCGCCCGAAGACCAGCGATTCCCGCCCCAGCTGGAGATGCTCGAGGCGGCCCAGACTGTTCCTCACCCGGATGTCCCGCTCGGTCACCGCTTGGAAGGTCCCGCCCCGCTCCCCAAAAGCGTCCTGGAGCATGGCCTCAGCCGCCGCCCTCATAGCGGCGAGCCTCTGATACGCCAGATCAACGTGGGCCTGTTCGGCCGGGACGTCGGGATGGGCCATAACGGGGAAGATCTACTTTGCGTGGTTCCGGCCCGATTCGCAAGCCACCGATGTCTTTGGCGGGACCGTTGCCCGAGGGCCCGTTTGGCCGGGCGCCGCTACCTTTGGGTTCCGTGGCCGGATTCCTGGAGCCTAACGACCCCTTCCTCACCGCCTGTCGGGGCGAGCACCCGAGCCATACCCCGGTGTGGTTCATGCGCCAGGCCGGCCGGGCGCTCCCCGAGTACCGATCGATCCGCGGCGAAGGAAGCATCCTCGACGCCATTCGCCACCCCGAGCTGGCCACCGAGATCACCCTTCAACCGGTTCGGCGCTATGGCGTCGACGCCGCCATCCTCTTCTCCGACATCGTCGTGCCGGTTGCCGCCATCGGCTTCGGCGTGGACGTGAACCCCGGGCTCGGGCCAGTGGTGGAAAGGCCGTTCGCGAGCGCGGCAGACCTCCAGCGCCTGCGCCCCTTGGAACCCGAGGTTGACATGCCCTGGGCGGCCAAGACGGTGGCGATCCTCGTGAAGGAGCTGACCGTACCTTTGATCGGGTTCGCGGGGGGCCCATTCACTCTGGCCAGCTACCTGATCGAAGGCGGGCCCAGCCGGGACTACGCCAAGACCAAGCGCCTCATGCACGGCGACCCGGCGTTGTGGTCGGCACTGCTCGAAAGGTTGGCCGACCTGTCGGCTCGAGCGCTCGTGGCCCAGGTACAAGCCGGCGCCGCCGCCGTCCAGGTCTTCGATAGCTGGGCCGGGTCGTTGTCGCCGCACGACTACGAGCGGTTCGTGCTCCCTGCCGCCCGGCGCATCTTCTCCGCGGTGGAGGGGCTCGGCGTGCCTCGCATCCACTTCGGGGTGGGAACGGGGGAGATCCTCGATCTGATGGTGGAGGCGGGCGCCGATGTGATCGGAGTCGACTGGAGGGTCCCCCTGGGGCGGGCCGCGGCCAAGGCGCCCGGCGCCCGGGCCCTTCAGGGCAACCTCGATCCAGCGGCATGTTTGGCGCCGTGGGACGCGGTCGCGGCCGAGGCGCGCCTGGTCCTCGAGTCCGCCCCGGCGGGCATGGGCCACGTGTTCAACTTGGGCCACGGCGTGCTCCCCGGCACCGACCCGGCGGTGCTGTCTCGGCTGGTGGAGCTGGTGCACGAGGAGCCGCCTCGGTGAGAGCCGCCGTCGTGGGCGGCGGCATCGCCGGCTTGGCGGCCGCGTGGGAGCTCAGCTCGCAGGCCGAGGTGACCGTGGTCGAGCCCGAGCGACTGGGAGGCAAGATCCTCACCGAGCAGTTCGAGGGCCGGCCGGTCGAGTGCGGGCCGGACGCGTTCATCACCCGATCACCCGACGCGCTGCGGCTGTGCGCGGAGATCGGCGTCGACGATCTGGTCGCCCCATCGGTCGGCCGGACCCTTTTGTGGTGGAAAGGGCGATGCCGGGCCCTCCCAGAAGGGCTGGTCCTCGGAGTGCCGCGCCATCTCGGACCGCTGGTGCGGTCCGGCCTACTCTCCCCGCTCGGCCTGATCCGGGTGGCCGGCGACCTCGTCCTGCCTGCCCGCGCCCACGATGGCGACCTCTCGGTCCACCAGCTGGTCGCCGAGCGGTTCGGGGCCGAGGTCGCCGACCGCCTGGTGGATCCCCTCGTCGGGAGCATCCACGCCGGCCCGACGGCCGAGCTGAGCGCGGCCGCCACAGTTCCCCAGCTGCTCGAGGCGGCCAGCCGGTCGAGGAGCCTGCTTTGGTCCTTGCGCAGGCAGGTCCCGGCGACGCCGCCGGCTACACCGTTGTTCTTGACCCCGCGCGCCGGCCTGTCCACTCTGGTGGGCCGTCTGCTGGAGCAGTTGAAGGCCAGGGGAACCGTGTTCGAAACGACCCCAGTCACCGGTCTCGGAGCGGGCCCGGGTAGGAGATGGCAGCTCGAGCCCTATGGCGGTAACGCCTTCGACGTGGTGGTTCTGGCCACGTCTCCCGGGCAGGCGCACAACATCCTGGGCGCTCGCGGCGCGAGCGAGCTCGAGTCGATCGAAGGGGCGTCGGTAGCGATCGCCACGCTCGGGTACCCGGCCTTGGACCTGCCCGACGGGGTGAACGGGGTGCTCGTCCCTCCCTCGGAGGGCCTGCTCATGACGGCGTGCTCGTTCGGCTCGGCCAAATGGCCGCATTGGGCCAACCCGGGACGGACCATCTTGCGGGTGTCGACGGGGCGGGCTGGCGACACCAGAGCCTTCGACCTGTCCGACGACCAGCTCGTGGACCGCCTGGCCGACGACGTGGGCCGGATCCTCGGTGTCCGGGCCAGCCCCGACACCTGGCGGATCAACCGGTGGCCGGACGCGATGCCGCAGTACCGGGTCGGCCACCTCGAGCGAATGAACCGGGTCACCGCCGCGCTGCGCCGGACCCACCCGGGCGTGGCACTGGCGGGTTCCGGCTACCACGGCGCGGGGATACCGGCGTGCATCGCATCAGGGCGCGAGGCGGCGCACCGCGCGTTGACCGCCATGGCTGCCCCTGCCGCCGGCGGCGAGTAGTCACCCAGGTCCCGCTTCGTGACCCCCGCTCCGCTTTGTGACCCCCACGGCGGCTTGTGACGCATTATCCGCACTATTTGCGGTTAACGCGTCACAAAGCCCGTCGACTCACGCCTCGCCCACCTCTGCCACCTCGCCCACCTCCGCCACCTCGCCCACCTCCGCCACCTCGCCCGTCTCTGCCACCTCGACCGAGGTACGCCACGTCCCCCGGAACAACCCGGCCGAGCCGGGCCCCGAGTAGATCGCATGGTCGGCCAGCAAGACGGCCGCCGCCGAGTAGGTGGTCCGCTCTCCACCTGGGTAGCGGATGCACTCGGGATGTACGCAACCGGTCCAGTACGACCCGTCGCCGACGCGCAGGTGTCGCGTCCAATCGAGCAACTCCGCCGCCTCGGCCCACATGCCCAGAGCGTCGAGAGCCAAGGCGCACTCCGCCGTCTCCGCCGTGGTCACCCACGGCTGGTCCGCCACGCAACGGACACCCAACCCGTCCATGACAAATTCCCCCCACCGAGCCTCGATCCGCTCGCGGCCCGCCGGCCCGCGCAACGCTCCCGAGAGGACGGGGTAGTACCAGTCCATGGCCCACCGTTGCTTCGTCGCGAAACCATCTGGACGGCGGACGATGGCATCGAGAGCCAGGTCGGCTGCGAGCTCCCATTCGGGCCGCTCGACCCCGAGGCGGCTGGCGATCGACACGGCACAACGGAGGCTGTGGTGTATCGAGCTGGTGCTGGTCAGCAGGGCGTAGCGGCCGAGGTGGCCGTCAGGGTCCATCGACCACAGGACCTCACCGCCGGGTTGCTGGAGCCGAAGGACGAATCCGACGGCCGCCTCCACCACCGGCCACATCTCCTCCAGGAAGCCCGAGTCACCTGTACAGAGGAAATGCCACCACACACCTGTCGCGACATATGCGCCGACGTTCGGGTCGCGGCGGGGGTCTTCCACCCCGTCCGCCAGGTAGTACCGGCACCACGCCCCATCCGGGAGCTGGGAGCCGGCCAGCCACCGGAACGCGAGCTCTGCCTCGGCCCGGCGGCCGGCCCCGACCAGCGCCATGGCGGCCTCGGTGTGGTTCCACGGGTCGGCGTGGCCCCCCGGGAACCAGGGGATCATCCCGTTCGGCAGCTGTATGGACGCTATCCACGCCGCCGTGGCAGAGACCTCGTCGACCGTGAGCTTTCTGGCCCTGATCAAGGCTTCCTCATGTACAGCACCACGCTCTTGCCCAGAACCGGGTTGAGCAGGCGCTCGGGGATGCGCGTGAGGGGGTGGGCGGCGGTGATGTCCCAGACGAGCAGGCGGTGGTAGGTCCTGACCAGGGGGTGGTGCTCGTCGTCGATCCCCACGGCAGCGCGTAGCCACCAGTAGGGCGAGTGCAAGGCATGAGCATGGTGGGACGCGTAGTACTGGAGTCCCGCGTCGCCGAGCCGCCTGGCCAGCACACCGCGGCGGTAGATGCGGATGTGGCCGCCGGCCCTGGCGTGGTACTCGTCGGAGAGGGCCCAGGTCAGCAGCTCCGGCCACCAGCGCGGGACCGTGACAGCCATGGTCCCGCCCGGCCGCAGCACCCGGGCCATCTCGGACATGGCGCGACCGTCTTGCGGGATGTGCTCGAGCACCTCCGAGGCGATCACCCTGTCGAAGGTGGCCGATGCGAACGGGAGCTCCAGCGCGTCACCGATCGCAGCCCGACCGGCACCCGCGCTGGCCAATACGGCCTGGTCTCGGTCGGCCAGCTCGGACATGGTCCAGCTGACGTCTTTTATCTCTCCCTGATCTCGGTCGACCGCGACCGCTACCGCCCCCCGCCTCATCGCCTCGAAAGCGTGGCGGCCACCCCCCGACCCGAGGTCGAGCAGCCGGTCACCCAACCGGAGGCCGAGCTTTTCGTAACGGACCGTCAGCAAGCCGGCGCCCTCGCGGCTGCCCGGCGCTTGAAGTCATCAATGGTCCACTCGTAGTTTTCCACTGTGGCCACCGCCGTCGATCGCCACGTGAAGCGTTCGAGCACCCGGCGTCTTCCTGCCTCTCCCAATCGCGAGGCCAGAGTGACGTCCGACAGCACCCGGTCCATGGCGAGAGCCAGCGCCCCGGGATCACCAGGAGGTACCAGCAGTCCGGTCACGCCGTCCTCGCCCACCACCTCGGGCAGCGCCCCGCCGGTCGTGGTGACCAACGGAACGCCGCAGGCCATGGCCTCGACGGCCGGAAGCGAGAACCCCTCATAGAGCGACGGAACCACTGCCACACTGGCCTCCGCGTACAGTTCCACGATCCGTTGGTCGGTCACGCCGGACTCGAATGTCACCGCGTTCCGCAACCCGAATCGCTCGATGGCCGCTCCCACCGGGCTCTCCGGACGGAGCCGCCCGACGACCACCAGATGAGCTTCGGGGTTCTGGGTGCGTAGCTTGGCCAACGCCTCGACCAAGGGTAAGAGGCCCTTGAACGGCACGTCGGCGCTCGCCGTGGTCATGATGCGGCCGGGCACCCGCCTGACTCCAGGCAGAGTACGGAACCTCTCGTGATCGACGCCGATGGGCACAACCACGAGGCGCCCCGGATCGACCCCGTACTGCTCGACGATGTCCCGTTTGGAGGTGGACGACACAGTGAGGATCCGCGGGATCTGGCGGGCGACCCTCTTCTGCATCCCGAGGAAGCCGTACCACCGGCGAAGCGTCACCTTCCGTCGCAAGCCGGTGGCGTGTTCGAGGTCCAGGGCACGATCGACTGTCACCGGATGGTGGCAGGTGCCAAGAAGTGGCCACCCATCTGCCATCACTCCTAGCAGGCCACGCCCAAAGGTCTGGTTGTCGTGGACGACGTCGAACTCTCCAGCTCGGACCGCCAGCTCTCGGCGCACCCTCCAGCTGAAGGTAAGGGGCTCCGGGAACCCCGCGGTGCACATCAGGGCGAACTCGGCCACGTCGATGAGCGATGTGAATTCCTTGGGCCGGGGGATGCGGAACGGATCGGGTTCGCGATACAGGTCCAGGCTCGGCACCGGGACGTAGCCGACTCCTTCGTCGAGGACAGGCCAGGGTTGACCAGCGAAGACCGTCACCTCATGGCCCAGGCCCACCAGCTCTCGCGACAGGTACCGCGTGTACACACCCTGGCCCCCAGAATGGGGGTTGCCGCGGTAGACCAACAGAGCGATCCGCAAAGGGGCCTTCCCGACCATGAGACTCAAACTGTTGTCGGCGCCGATCCCCCGGTCAAGCTGATCGAGCCAGCCAAGCCGATCGGGACACGGCCCAGCCAGCCAGGAGCAGGACCACGCCGGCGATCATGAAGGGCCCATCCCCGAGGTGGACATAGGGCGTCATACCGGTACGGAGCGGCACCGTCGCGTATACGACTGTGCGCGCCCCGAGGGTCGAGCGCTCCAGCACCTGGCCCGACGCGGAGAGGACGGCGCTGTAGCCGGTCGGAGTCACCTGTACCAGCCAGCGGCCGGTTTCGACGGCCCGGAGCCGGTCGGCGGCCAGTTCCTCGGTCGGCACCTGCGTGCTTCGATACGAGGAGGTGTTGGTGGGCACCACCAGGAGCTGCCCGCCTGCCTGTACCGCGCCGCGCGCCCGGCTGTCGAAGAACACCTCGTAGGAGATCATGACTCCTAGGGGCCCAGCCGGCGTGCTCAAGAAGCCGGGCCGGTGCCCAGGCAGGCCGTCGTAGGGCACGTCGGCCAGGTTGAACACCTTCTGGATGAACGAGCGGAAAGGTACGTACTCGCCGAAGGGGACCAGGTGGTTCTTCTGGTAGCTGTCCACCACGTTGCCGGCAGGACCCCAGGCGACCGCGTCGTTCACATAGTGGGTTGGGCCGACGTTCTGGTCCACCCCCACTATCACCGTGGCGCCGAGACGTTGGGCCAGGTCCGATACGGCCGCCGCGTCGGTGCTCGACTGGTAAGGACCGGGGCTCTGCAAGACGCCCTCTGGCCACACGACGAGGTCGACTGGGGCAACGATGGTCCGGGCGGCGTCCAGATGACGGTTGAAGACGACCTGGGGATCTGTGTTCACAGCTCTTGTTCCCCGAGACCCGCCTCCCTGCACCAGGGCCACCCGGAGCTGTTCGCGGTGTCCTCCCCCACCGCCGCCCGGTGACAGCCAGCCGATGACCGGGAGCGTCGCGGTTACCGCCGCTAAGGCCACCGCCGTGGCGGCGACCGCGGCCAGTCGGGCCACCCGAGTCGGGCGCCCCCTATTCGACGCCGATAAGAGATAGCTCCCCGAAGCTGGGTCTCTCACCGCTCGCACAACCTCAGCAATGGCGCACCCGGCAAACACGGTGAGGGCCGTGACGAGCAGGCTCCCCCTGACGCGGGCACTCGCGAGCAACGGGCCGGTGGCCTGGCCCAGGGCGACGCCGGCCAAGGGAAAGCCATGCAGAGGGAACCTGTCTCTGGCCCACTCGGCCACGAGCAGCACCGCCGGCAAGCCTATGGCCACGCCCCGCCTCCGCCTGGTCGGGCAGACGAGCAACGCCAAGGTCATGTACAGAGACCCAACCAGCACCAGGGCGACGTACCCGGCGATCGAGAATTCCTGGACCCAGTAGCAGCCGATGACGAACTGACCGAACCCGAGCCCCGCACCTGTGGCGGCGGCCGCCTTCGGCGACGCCCCGGGCAAGAAGCCGGCAATCGCCGCGAAGCCGACCCACGCGAGCGGCCACCAGCCGAACGGGGGAAGTGACAACGCCACCAGGACCCCTCCGAGCAGCCCAACGACGACGCCGGCCACGGCCCGCCGTTGGCTCACGGCAGCCCTGAGAGCTCGAGGAGCGGGCTCACCCTGAGCCGCAGGGCCACCGGCCGGCCTCAGTCCTAGCATGACCTCCGATGATCTCAGTCGTGATGCCCGCCCACAATGAAGCGGGCTACCTCGAGCCTTCTACCAAGACCGTCGTGGAAGGGCTCCGGGGCCGGCGGCTCGACTTCGAGGTGATCATCGTGGAAAACGGATCCTCCGACTCGACCGGAGACGAGGCCGAGGCCCTGCACGTCACGTTCGGCGAAGTACAAGTCCTGCGCCGTCCGGAAGCCGACTACGGACTGGCCCTGAAACAAGGGTTCTTGGCCGCCCGCGGAGACATCGTCATCAATCTCGATGTCGACCTGGTGGACCTGGACTTCATAGACAGGGCGCTGGCCGGCATGACGCAGCCGGACGTCGCGGTGCTGGTCGGCTCCAAGCGGGCGCCGGGAGCGCAGGACCAAAGGACGGCGGCGCGCCGGCTGATCACCGCCGTTTTCGCCGTCGTCCTGCGCCTCGGCTTCGGTCTGCGCACCACCGACACGCACGGCCTCAAGGCGCTCCGGCGCGACGCCCTGCTCCCGCTGGTAGAGCAGTGCCAACACGGGAAGGATATATTCGACACCGAGCTGCTGCTACGTGCCCAACGGGCCGGGCTCATCACCCGCGAGGTTCCCGTCAGCGTGACCGACATGAGGCCTCCGCGGACGTCCATCGGGCGGCGAATACCCAGGACGATCGTCGGCCTGATACGGCTTCGACTCTCCATAGGTCACCCGGCCTGAGAAGCTTCTGAGGCCCAGCCGGCTCAGCGTCGGGCGCTCACCCGTCTCAACACTCTGAGGCTGCCGCAGGCCATCGTCTTCTCCTCACTCCAGTCGCCCGATTCGATGGCGTCGCAGAAGATCTCATAGGGAGGGCGGCCGCCGTCGGCCGGGTCGGGGAACACGTCGTGGATGGCGAGGTAGCCGCCCACCGCGACCCGCGGTGTCCAGGCCCGGTAATCGGCCCATTCGACCTCGCGACCGTGACCACCGTCGATGAAGAGCAACGACAGAGGCGTGACCCAGGCCGCGGCGACTGTGGTGGAATCCCCGACAACGAGCACCACCGTGGCTTCCAGCCCAGCGTCTTCGAGAGCGCGCCGGGCCGCCGGCAGCGTGTCCAGACGCCCGGTTCGTGAGTCCACGAGCGTCGCGTCGTGGTGCTCCCAACCGCGTTGGTTCTCGTCCGATCCCCGGTGGTGATCGACGCTGAAGACGGCCGACCCGCGCGAGCTCGCCGCGTAGCCGAGGTAGACCGCTGACTTGCCGCAATAGGTACCGATCTCGAGAAGGGGGCCGAGTCTCGTGGCCGCGGCCGCCAGGCCGCACTCGTAGAGAGCCGAGCCCTCGTTGTCGGGCATGAAGCCTTTCAGGCCTCGGGCGTAGTCCCGTTCAGCCGGTTCCAAGCTCGAGACTGCTTCTCAGGCGGCTTCGGCCCCGGTCCGCTCGTCATGGTGGCGGTGCACGAACATCACCTTGTTGAAGATGATGAACTTCCCGACCCAAAGGATCCCGAAGGCCGAGAGGTAGACGAAACCCACCCAGAACGTCTTGGCCAGATGCGAGAAATGATGATGCTTGGCGTACTGCTCCATCAGATAGACGGCCGCGGTCGAGCAGATCCAGCCCAGGAGGGCCAGGCCCCAGAACGGCAGCACCTCCCTCATCAGGTGGCTCTTGCCGCTCTTGCCCCATGCCCACTTCCGGTTCATCTCGTAGCTGGGCACCGCCGCAATAGTCGTCGCCAGCGTGCTCGCCAGAACCGCGCCCATTCTCACCAGGCCGACGAATACGAGCAGGCACACGTTGCTGACGGCGACCGCGACCACCGACGCCATGGAGTAGCGAAGCAGCTTCTGCGCCGTCGGGGTGCGCAACTTCTCCCGGAACTCGGGCAAGGTCATCGCCACGGGACCTCAGCCTACAGGACCGGCTGGTGGCCACTGTGAGCGCCGACCAAGATGGGAACGTGACGTCGGCCCTGGACGAACTGCTCGACCTGCTGGACCTCGAGCCCCTCGAAGTCGACCTCTTCCGCGGTTTCAGCCCTCCTGAGCAGCGCCTTCGTGTCTTCGGTGGCCAAGTCGCCGCCCAATCGCTGATCGCCGCAGGGCGGACCGTTGGCGACGGCCGGGGAGCGGACCGGCCCGTCCACTCCCTGCATGCCTACTTCCTGCGCCCTGGGGACCCGAAGATCCCCATCCTCTACCAAGTGGACCGCATCCGCGACGGCAGGTCCTTCACGACCCGCCGGGTCGCGGCAGTCCAAAAGGGCGAACCAGTGTTCCACTTGTCTGCCTCGTTCCACGTGCCCGAGGCCGGCGTGAGCCATCAAGAGCCGATGCCCAGTGTCCCCGATCCTGAAACATTGCCCACCTGGTACGAAGCCATGGCGCCTTACGCGGACACCCGCCCCGAGATGTTCGAGCGTCCTCGCCCCATCGACGTCCGCCACGTAGGGGAGCCGCTGCGCACTTCCCCGGTCGAGTCGACGCCCCGGCCGCCGACTCATCGCATGTGGCTGCGGGCCGACGGCCGGGTACCGAGCGACCCACTGCTGCACGCCTGCCTCGTCGCCTACGCCAGCGACATGACGCTGCTCGACACGATCATGCTCCCTCACGGGCTCATATGGACCGAAGGACTGCAGGTCAGCCTGGACCACGCCATGTGGTTCCACCGCAGCTTTCGCGCCGACGAGTGG
>JAFAWZ010000142.1 GCA_019241495.1 Acidimicrobiales bacterium
GCCCGGGCCGAACGCCATGCGACGATCCCAGGCAGCAGCTGGACTACCGCCCCGGCTGCGGCCAAGCCGCCTGCGGTGGCCGCGGCCCGGACCGAGCGCCTCACGCCAAAGTGGCGAGCGGCGCCGCGCTGAGGCCGGAAGCGCTCAGGCTGGCCTCGAGTCGCTGCAGGTATGAGGTCAGCTGTTGGGGAGTGGCGTTGAGACCGTTCACCAGGTAGATCTTCCTCGGCACGACGTGAAGCGCCTCGCCGTCCAGGCGGTCTGGCCACAGGATGTGATTCGGCACGACGAGCGAGGTGTGGGCGTTCCGGCAAGCCATCAGATCCCATGCGTTCAGGCGCCGGCCGGGCACCGTCACGGTCACGGGTGCGTCGATCAACTGGCTTATCTCGCCCCCGGCCCGAGCGTCGCCGCGGGCCCGGGTCCACGGCGCATCGGTCTCGCTCCGAGCCCCGATCAGGCTGTCGCCGAGACCTCCGTTGGCGACGTCGACGCCCTGGCCGGCCAGGTCCCGGACCGCGCCCGGATCCTCCTCGGCGGTCGACCGGTCGACGACCGCGGTGAGCCTCATAGAGGCCAGCATGTTCGTCACTGCCGGGCTATCCAGCTCCTGCTCGTTCAACCGGACGCCGACGAACGCGACCGCTCCTGATCCCTTGGCCGGATGGGCCACGCCGGCTCCGGCTTCGGTCGCTACCGCCACGCCCGTGGTGAGCCCGGCCCATCCCACTGCGCTCAGCGCGGCCGCGCCCAGGGCCACCCGCATGCCCACCAGCGCCCGCCTTGAACGTGCCGCACTCCCGAGCGGTTCCAAGGCCGCCGCGCTCAGGACCAGCTCCGCGGGCTCCACGGCGAACATGCGGGCGGCCCCCGCGATCTGCGCAGCCCGGACCGGGCCCGGCGAGGAGAGCTGGTCCAAGGCCGCGTTCAGGCTCCTTGCGTCGGGCGCCAGCCGGGCCACTCCGGCTGCGTCCATGGCCGCGGTGTTCTCCTTCCCGTGGCCGGCGATCGGGTCGAAGCTCACTACCGGCAGCCCGGCGCGCATGGCCTCCAGCGAAGTGAGCCCGCCGGCATTCTCCACCAGCGCGTCGCACGCCGCCATGAGCGACGGCATGTCGTCGGTCCAGCCGAGCACCCGTGACGCGGAGGCCGGCCGCTCGCCGGCGGGGCTTGATGCCAGATCCACCACGTGCCGGTACAGGCGCTCGTCCTTGCCGCAGACCACTACGGGGACGAACCGGCCGTCACCCGCCACGGCCCGCCACGTCTCCTCCAGGTTCCCGACGCCCCAAGACCCGGCGACGATGAGTACCGCCTTGTCGTTGGGCCCGAGCCCGAGCTGGCTGCGGGCGGCAATTCGGTCCGAAAGCGACCCTTGATCGAACCGGGATGACACGGCGGGTCCGCACGCGATGGTGGGGCGCCCCGAGCGACGGCGGGCGATGTCGGCCGGCAGGTCGTGGACGGCCAGGTTCAAGTCGATACCGCGATGTACCCAGAGGGGGTGCACCCCGAAGTCGGTGATGAAGTTGACCGCCGGAATTCCGAGGCGTCGCTTGGCGCGCAACCGGCCCAGGCACAGAGTGGAGAGCGGGTAGGTCGACACCACGACCCGCGGCGCGAGGTCTTCCACCCATCTACGGACGCGGCGCCCCGTGAGGAAGGTGACGATCCAGGTGATCAGAGGGCACAGCCACGGGGCCCGGTACCAGAGGCGGTAGGTGGCGTCGTAGGCGCTCGGCACGTGCTTGAGCTCGAACTCGTAGCCTCGGCGCAGGGCGACCCCGATGCGCAGCGGCCCGCTGTCGAGGAAGTCCTTCACCTCGGCGTGGTGGCCGGCGGCTCGTAGCTGCTCGGCCAGGTTGCGCGCCGCGCCGTCGTGGCCCGCGCCCATGCTGGCCGAGATGATGAGAACCCGCGCCGGACCGTCCCTGCTAATGGGCCCTGTATCGGTGGGCCCACTGCCCCGGCGCCTGCGCACGACCCGAGAGGCTACCGGTTGGACGGGCCGCCCAGGGGGTTGGGAGGAAGGAGCTCCCGGTGCACATCGGTCGCGTCTTTGTCCGGTCGGAGCCCGAGGTAGCGGGGATGGCGCATCCGCCCGTCGCGGGTCCATTCGGTGAATTCGATCTCCGCCACCAGGTCGGGCCGCACCCAGTGGACCCCTTTCAGCCTGACCTGGTCGGCGAAGGGGGACTCGGGTACGGTGCGGGACCGTAGTTGGACGAGGAGCTGGCGGAGGGTCGGCTCGTCGAATCCGGTGCCGACCTTTCCGGCGTAGCGGAGGCCCCCCCGGTCGAAGTAGCCCATCAACAAGGCGCCGAAACCGGTTCGAGCCCCCGATGGGTCGGACCACCCGCCGATGACGAGCTCCTGGCGGGCCGAGCACTTCAGCTTGCGCCAGTCGGGGGACCGGCCCGGCCGGTATGGGGCGGAGGCCCGCTTGGCCACTAGCCCTTCCCAGCCCGAGCGGCACGCCCGGGCCAGCAGATCGCCTGGCTCACCGGTGAACTGGTCCGACAGGCGCAGCTTGGGATGGCTGTCACCGAGCACCCGCTTCAGCAGCTCGCTTCGATCCCGCAAAGGCAACCCGGTCGTATCCTGGCCGAGCAGGAACAGCACGTCGAAGACGACGTACACGCGACGGGCGGTCGGCGAAGCGGTCTGGAGCAGCTCGAAACTGCTGCGTTCGCCGTCGAAGGCGGCTATCTCGCCGTCGAGGACGAACGAATCGATCGGGAGGGTCGCCAGCGCGGCGGCAATGTCGGGGAAACGGTGGTCGAACGACAGGTGGTTGCGGGACCACAGCTCGACCCGAAGGCCAGCGCGGACCGACTCGCAGCGCAGTCCGTCCAGCTTGCGCTCGTAGACCCAGTCACCGGTCAAATGGCGTGCCTCGTCGGGCATGCGCAGGGGCTGGGCCAGCATCGGTGCCAGGAACGACGGGTCTCCGGCCCGCGAGGCCGCCATCGCCGGCTACCGCAACGTGACGATGCGCTGACTGAAGTGGAGCTCCCGGCCCGACCCGACGAAGGTGTCGTGGTAGCGGCCGAGTATCGAGGTCGACCACCCGTCCTCCGTTTTGAACCCGGCCGCGAAATCGGAGACGGCGTGCACGGTGTTCGGCTGGGACCCGTAGCTCACCACCATGTTGGTGACATGGTGGAACGTCGGCCCGGGCAGGGTGTCGAGCCAGGCTCGGATGGCTTGGCGGCCGTGATGGTCGGTGTCGCGCACCCTGACGCGGCCGTCGTCGGTGAAAAGCTGGACGGCGGCGTCGAAGTCCCGGTCGTCGACCAGCTGGCAGTACCTGGAGATGAGCCGGCGGACAGTCAGATCCGTCTCGACGGCCACTTCTTTGGAGGTCAGCATCGATCCCGACTGTAGGCCCCCGGCGGGCCGGCTGCTGGCCCGTCAGCTGGCCCCCGGTCGCCTTACTTCTGGCCGTCACCTCCGGCCGCCGAGCCGGCGGTCGGCGATGAGGTCGAGGACGAGTCCCGTCCACCCCGTCTGGTGGGAGGCTCCGAGACCCGCCCCGGTATCGCCGTGGAAGTACTCGTGGAACAGCAGCTGGTCGTGCCAGTGCGGATCGGTCTGCATGATCTCGTACGGGCCGAACACGGGCCGGCGGCCGTCTCTGCCGGGCAGGAAGATGCCGACCAGCCGGCGGGCCAGGTCGTCTGCCACCTCGCTGAGCGACTTCGAGGCCCCCGACCCGACCGGATGCTCGACCTGGAAGCCGTCGCCGTAATAGAGGTGAAGACGATCGAGAGCTTCGATGAGCAGGTAGTTCAACGGGAACCACACCGGTCCCCTCCAGTTCGAGTTCCCCCCGAAGAGGTAGTTGGTGGACTCCGCCGGCTCGTAGTCGACGGTTGCGTCCACGCCGCCGAGGTTCATGGTGAAGGGGTGGTCGCCGTAGTACCTCGAGACCGACCGGATCCCATGGTCGGACAACATCTCGGCTGGATCGAGGCAGTGGCCCAATATGCGCCGCAGCCGATCGGGATCGACCACCGACAAAAGCAACCGGTCGCCCTGTCCCCTCACCCTCGTATGTCGAATGTGGGCTGCCAGCTCCGGGTTGTGTTGAGCGAACCATTGCAGCCGGCGGGTGAACGCCGGGAGCCGGGTGAGCACCGCCGGATCCAGGATCGTCACCGCGAACAGGGCCACGATCCCGACCATCGATCTCACCCGCACCGGTATGGTCCCACCGGAGTCGACCTGCACCACGTCGTAGAAGAACCCGTCCTGGTCGTCCCAGAGGCCCTGGGTCTCCATGGCGTAGGCGATGTAGGTGAAGTGCTCGAAGAACTTGGTGGCCACGTCCTCGTACACCGGGTCGTGTTCTGACAGTCGAAGCGCCATCTCTAGGAGGTTCAGGCAGTACGTAGCCATCCAAGCGGTCCCGTCGGACTGCTCGAGCCGGCCGGGCACCGGGAGGGGCTTCGAACGGTCGAACAACCCGATGTTGTCCAGGCCGAGAAAGCCCCCCTCGAAGAGGTTGTTGCCCGCCTCGTCCTTGCGGTTCACCCACCACGTGAAGTTCAGCATGAGCTTGTGGAAGACCCGTTCGAGGAACTCGTAGTCGGGCCGCGGGTCTTCGCCGCGTGCCGCTCGGGCCTGGGCGTCGATCTCGCTCACCCGTAAGGCCGCCCAGGCGTGTACCGGGGGGTTCACGTCGCTGAAGTTCCACTCGTAGGCGGGCAGCTGGCCGTTGGGATGCATGTACCACTCGCGGCAGAGCAGGACGAGCTGGCGCTTGGAGAACTCCGGGTCGAGATGGGCGATGGCCACGCAGTGGAAGGCCAGGTCCCAGGCCGCGTACCACGGGTACTCCCAGGGATCGGGCATGGAGATGACATCGCGGTTGCTCAAGTGGGGCCAGGTCCCGTTCCTGATCGCACCGCGGCCCGGCGGCGGCGCAGGCTGGGCTGGGTCGCCGCTGAGCCACCGTTTCACGTCTAGGTGGAAGAATTGCTTGGACCACAGCATCCCGGCCGCCGCCTGGCGCAGGACCCGAGCTTCCTCCGGAGTCGCGCGGTCCGGGGTGATCTCGGCGTAGAAGGTGTCCGCCTCGGTGCGGCGGGCGGCCCGCACCTGCTCGTAGCCCTGGTGGAGGTCGCCTTCTGGCGCGGACGGCGTCGGTCTCGCCCCCTCGCCGGGCTTCCAGAATCGCAGCCGAAGCTCGGTCCGCTGCCCGGGCTGCACGTCGAGGCGGTAGCGGACGGCCGCCTTGGTTCCGCGCCCGGCCGGGTTCACCGTCGGCGCTCCGTGGATGACGTGGTCTGCGATGCCGTCTTTCGGGTAGGCCGGCCCGGACCCGCCGTAGAGCTTGGTCGTGTTGGTCTCGTTCTCGCAGAACACCGCGTCGGCGTCGCCCTCCCAGGCGAGCGCCCAGTTCCCGATATCGGGGCAGCGGACGTCGATGCGGCCTGGGGACTCGAGGCTGATGGTCGGCTTGGCGCCGGCCGGCTCCCAGCTCCAGCGGTTGCGGAACCAGATGGTCGGGAGCACCTGGATGGAGGCGGCGTCCGGTCCGGGGTTCTCCACCTCGATGTTCCAGAGCATGTCCTCGGGGCTGCCCTTGGCCCAGGTGCAGGTGATGACCCAGTACCGGCCTTCGGAGAACACTCCGGTGTCGAGCAGCTCGTACTCGGGATCGTGGCGGTTGCGGGCCCGATTGGTCTCTTGCAGGTCCGCATAAGGAAAAGACGCCTGCGGGTAGTGGTAACGCCATGCCAGCCACGAGGAGGTCGGGGTGGCATCGAGGTACCACCAGTAGTCCTTGACGTCCTCCCCGTGGTTGCCCTGCGCCCCGGTCAGACCGTACGGCCGCTCCTTGAGGACCGGGTCGTGGCCGTTCCACAAAGCCAACGCCAGGCAGAGGATCTGCTGGTCGTCGCACACCCCAGCGAGGCCGTCCTCGTTCCAACGGAACGCCCGGGACGCGGCATGCTCGAACGGGAAATACGACCAGGCGTCGCCATTGGCCGAATAGTCCTCCCGGACCGTCCCCCATGCCCGTTCAGATAGGTAAGGGCCCCATCTCCTCCACGGCAGATCGCCCCGGTCGGCCTGGTCCAGACGCTCCTGCTCGGCGTGCATGGCGCTCACTCTGGCAGATCCGAGAGGCAGGAATAACTAAACCGGAACGACCGTTACCCTGGGTCCGTTACACGATTACAGGGGACCATCAGGGCCCTCTGACGACTGGAGCCGACATGCCTCCCATCGCGACATCTGCCCTTCCGCTGCTACCCCTCGATGCCGGCGTGGTCCTGCCGGGCATGACCATCACCCTCGCTCTCGAGACCGACGAGGCCCGAGAAGCCGTCGCCGCGGCTACCGGGGCCGGAGATCGCCTCGTGCTGGTGCCCCGCGTCGGACGGCGCGACGGGCCGGATTCGAGCACCGGGCACTACGCGCGCGTCGGAACCATTGCCACCATAGGCCGCACCGGCTCGCTTCCGGGAGGGACGCCCGCTGTGGTGGTGTCGGCTGAGCAACGGGCGACCATCGGCGCCGCCACCGCGGTCGCGGGCGCCGCCTTGTGGGTGAACGTCGAGGCGGTGGACGAAGGGCCGGCGCATGCCGAGACGGAGGACGCTGCACGCGAGCTGCGGGCGGTGCTGGAGGCCATCGCCGAACACCGAGGCATGGCCCGCTTCGGGGAGGTGCTGCGCGGCATATCCGACCCCGGGCGGCTGGCCGACACCGCCGGCTACTGGCCCGATCTGTCCATAGAGCGCAAGGTCGAGCTGTTGGAAGCCGTCGATCCCAACCAGCGGGTCGGGTTGGTGTTGTCGTGGGCCCGTGAAGCTCTGGCCGAGTTGGAGCTCAAGGATCGCATCCGCTCCGACGTGGCCGAGGGGATGGAGCGGACCCAGCGGGAATATCTATTGCGCCAACAGCTCGCGGCCATCCGCAAGGAGCTGGGCGAGACCGAGGGCGGCGACGGCGGGGAGGACTACCGCGCCCGGCTGGATGCGCTATCCGTCACCGACGAGGTCCGCCAGGCCATCGCTCGCGAGATCGACAAACTCGAGCGGACCAGTGAGCAGAGCCCCGAACACGGGTGGATCCGCACCTGGCTCGACAGCGTGTTCGACATCCCATGGGGCAAGAGATCCAGCGACCAGCTCGACATAATCGAAGCGAGAGGGGTTCTCGATGCCGACCACACGGGGCTCGACGACGTCAAAGAACGGATCATCGAGCATCTGGCGGTGCGAAAGCTCCGTCTCGAGCGCGAGATCGACGCGGAGTCCGGCCGTCCCGGACGAGGCGGCGATGGGATGATCCTCGCCTTGGTGGGCCCGCCCGGCGTCGGCAAGACGTCGCTGGGTGAATCGGTGGCCCGGGCCATGGGCCGCAAGTTCGTGCGCGTCGCTCTGGGCGGCGTTCGCGACGAAGCCGAGATACGTGGTCACCGCCGTACCTACGTCGGCGCCATGCCGGGGCGGATCGTACGTGCCCTCAAGGACGCGGGAACCGTCAACCCGGTGATCCTGCTCGACGAAGTCGACAAGCTCGGCAGCGACTTCCGTGGTGATCCTTCCTCGGCGCTGCTCGAGGTTCTGGATCCGGCCCAGAACCACACCTTCCGCGACCACTATCTGGATCTCGATCTGGACCTGTCAGGAGTTCTCTTCCTCGCCACGGCCAACATGGCCGAGCAGATACCCGGCCCGCTCTACGACCGGATGGAAGTGGTCCGCCTGGATGGGTACACAGTGGACGAGAAGCTGGCCATCGCACGCGATCACCTGATGGCTCGTCAACTCGCCCGGGCCGGCCTGTTGGCCGGCGAGGTCGACCTCACCGATGAGGCCTTGCGGGCCATCATCGAGGGTTACACCCGGGAAGCGGGGGTGCGCGGGCTCGAGCGCGAGCTGGGCAAGCTCTTGCGCAAGGCTGCGGCCAGGGTGGCTTCGGGGCCCACGGGCCAAGGGACCTTGCGCATCGACGCAACCGACGTGAAAGAGTGGCTGGGCCGGCCCCGTCACCAGCCGGAGGTGGCTGAACGTACGTCGGTGCCTGGTGTGGCTACCGGATTGGCTGTTACCGGTGCAGGTGGCGACGTGTTGTTCGTCGAGGCCTCGGCGTCGGACGGCGAACCTGGTCTCACCATCACGGGCCAGCTCGGCGAAGTGATGCAGGAGTCGGCGCAGATCGCGCTCTCCTACGTGCGGGCCCACGCCGGCGATCTCGGTATTCCGGCCGGTTCTGTCGATCACAAGCGGCTTCATCTGCACGTGCCGGCCGGGGCCGTACCGAAAGATGGTCCGTCAGCCGGAGTCACGATGACCACTGCGATCGTCAGCCTTCTGTCGGGTGCACCGGTCCGACCCGAGGTTGGCATGACGGGCGAGATAACCCTCCAGGGCAAGGTTCTGCCCATCGGTGGAGTGAAGCAGAAGGTGCTCGCGGCCCATCGCGCCGGGCTGAGCGAGGTGGTGCTACCTGCCCGCAACGAGCCCGATATCGAGGACGTTCCCGAAGCGGTGCGCAAGGTGATGAAGTTCCATCTTGCATCCGAGATTGGAGAGGTTCTCGAGCACGCCTTGACGGCAAAATCCCTTGCCGCGTAAGGGGTTTTAGCCTCACGGCCACGCCCCGGTCCCTCGGCCGGGGCGTGGCGCGTCCCGACCGATTGGGCAGAAACCCCTTGTCATGCAAGGGAAATGCTTGACCTAGCGCCGCAAAACCTCTTGTATATCAGGGAAACTTCCCCAACCACGCCAGGAGGTGCGGTGAACAGAACAGAGCTAGCGGAGGCAGTCGCAACGAAGACCGGTCTGGACCGGAGATCGTCTGAGGCCGCGGTAGAAGCGGTGACTGGATCGATCGTCGCTGAGATCAAGGCCGGCAATCGCGTCTCGATCTTCGGCTTCGGTTCGTTCGAACCCCGGTCACGTGCCGCTCGCACCGCACGCAACCCTCAGACCCAGCAAGCCGTCAAGGTGCCCGCGTCGAAGAGCGTCGCGTTCAAGCCCGCTTCGGCTTTCAAGGAGGCGCTGAACACCCGAGGCCGGGCCAGTGCCGCCAAGAAGGCTGCTGCATCTACGACCAAGGCGTCAGCGAAGAAGGCTGTGGCCAAGAAGACCGCTGGCAGGAAGACCGCGGCCAAGAAGGCGGCGCCGGCCCGGGCCGCCAAGTCGGCCAAGACTTCCAGGGTCGCGAAGAAGCGCTGAAAGGGGAGCGATGAGTCCCGCTAAGAAGACCGCTGCAGCCAAGGCGCCTGCGGCCAAGAGAGCGACCAGGTCCGCCGCCGTCAAGCGGGCTGCGCCTGCAGCCAAGAAGACGGTGACGGCCAAGGCGACCCCGGTGAGGAAGACCGCGGCGAAGAGGACCACCGCGGCCAAGAAGGCGACGACCACAAAGGCGCCCGCCAAGAAGACCACGGCCAGGACGAGTGCAGTCACGAAGACTGCGGTCAGGAAGACGACGGCCAAAAAGGCGCCGGCCGTCAAGAAGACGACCGTGAAGAAGGCCGCCCCGAAGCGCGCTGCCGCGGTCAAGAAGGCGCCGGCCCGCAAGACCGTAGCCACCCGGGCCCGGGCCGCGAAGAAGAGGTAGGACGCTGCGGCCCCGCCCGTCCCTTTGGGCCGGGCGGGTTCACAGATCGGATATCAGCTTGAATGCCTCCGCCGCGGGCAGGCCCAGCGTCGCGCCGGCCTGGGCGTGGCGGGTCCGGAGCCGGGCCGCGAATGCGTCGAGGTCGGTGCCCATGGTGGAAGCCAGTTGGCTGTGATGGGCCAACAACGCATCCACCTTCGCGGCCTCGCACCCGGTGATGTCCTCGAGGTGATCGGGCTCGTCGGCCTCCCACAGCAGCAACTTCGAAGGCCGGTGGGGCCGCTCGTCCTGATCGGGGAAGAAGTGAGGGTCGCGGGCCGCGACGATCCCATCGGTCGTGAGGAAACCGGCGCTTCGATGATCGGGATGCAGCCGGTACCGCTTCCACGGGTCGTGGCCGAGAACCACGTCAGGTTTGACCCTCCGAATCCAATACGCCACCGCGGCCCGCTTGTCGAGGCTCGTGTCCAGCTCCCCGTCGACCCATCCGAGGAAGGCGACCCGGCCCTCGCCGCCGAGTTTCACGGACGCCTGCGTTTGTTCGGCCTGGCGCAGAGCAACCAGCTCGGCTAGGTCTTGGCCGGCGTCCCACGTACCTTTGGATCCGTCGGTGCAGACGAGGTGGTGGATGGCACAACCGGCCGCCGCCCACTTGGCGAGAGTCCCGCCACAGCCGAACTCGATGTCGTCGGGATGAGCGCCGATGGCCAGCGCCACCGCCGGAACATCGAGGTTCGACGTCACAGAGCGGGCGAACCCACCGTGAGCGGTCGGGTCGCTCAAGTGCTTACCGCGGCAAGGTCCTCCGGGACGTCGACATCCCAGGCGAGCGGGGACGAGTGCACGACCCGAACCGGAACGCGGAGGGCCCGGCTCTGGCCCAGATGTCGGGCGAACGAACCGGGTCCATAGGAAAAAGTGAATCCCAGGCGGCTCGGCACGGCTATGACGTTGGTCCCGTCGTGGCGACGGTCCGGTACCAGCGTGATGCCGGGGAACTCGGTAACCCAGCCCAGGTCGGTAGCCAGAGGCAGATCACCTGCCGCCACGGCGACCAGGTCGACTCCTTCCTCCGCCAGGCGGCTCACGCCTTCTTGGACCGCGCCGTTGAGCCCCCGCCCGGGTGCCCAGATCACTCCCGCGTCGAGCTGCCGGGCCCAGTCCGCCACCTCGCGGTCGTCGCAGACGACCCACACGCCGAGGCGGCCCGCGGAGCGGACCACTCGGGTCGCCATGGCCCGGGCCAGCTCCTGCCTCCTGTCCGGTGACAGGGCAGGGGCCAGGCGGAGCTTGGCCCGGGCGAACGCCTTGACCGGTATGAGGACCGCGTCCACACCGCTCATACTAAGTACTGAGGTGGGTAGGCTCGCTCGTATGCGCATCGCCTTCGGCACCGACGAGGACGGCGCCCTGGCGGGAGCGGTCGTCGGCCATCTGGCAGATCGAGGCGAAGACGTGGACGTGGTGGCCCGGCCGGCCCGGTGGCCGGAGGTCGGGCGCGACGTGGGGGAGAAGGTCGCCTCCGGGCAGGCCGACATGGGAATCGTTTGCTGTTGGACCGGGACCGGTGTGTGCATGGCGGCCAACAAGGTGAAAGGGGTCCGGGCCGCGCTCTGCAGCGACGCGCCGACCGCGTCGGGTGCCCGGCGCTGGAACGACGCCAACGTGCTGGCTCTGAGCATTCGGTCCGTCTCCGAGGCGGTCGCCTTCGAGATCGTCGACGCGTTCCTCGCCGGGCAGCCCGACCCGGGCGAGGCCGACGCGATCGCCGCGATCGAGTGACGACCCAGTACCTGCCGACGCAGGTCATGCTGGGGTCGGCGGAAGACCTCGAGCGCGCCTACCTGCACCCGACCGAGCCGCACCTACGGGTCAACTTCGTGGAGTCGCTCGACGGAGCGGTCGAGATCGGCGGGCGAAGCCGTCCGCTGGGCGGACCGGTGGACCACGACGCGTTCATGGCGATGCGGGCCGTGACCGACGTGATCGTCGTCGGGGCGGGCACGACGCGCGCCGAGAGCTACGGCCCGGTCCGCCTGGACGAAGCGGCCCAGGACCGGCGCCGGGCCCGGGGCCAAGCCGCCCTCCCTCCGCTCGCGGTGGTAACCGCACGGGGCGACCTCGATCCCACGTCGCGCCTGTTCGGCCCCGGTTCCGATGTCCTCATCCTCACCACGGCGCAGGTGGTCGCCGAGCGCCACGATCTGGCTGAGGTCGCGGAGCTGGTCGCTTGTGGCGATGCGTATGTCGACCTGGGAGCGGCGGTGGGGGAGCTGCGCAGTCGGGGCCTGCAAAGAGCTCTGTGCGAGGGCGGAGCCCAGTTGATGCGCTCGCTGCTGATGGTGGGCCTGGTCGACGAGCTGTGCCTGACCTTCGCCCCGATCCTGGCCGGGTCCCAGTACCGACGGCTGGCCGGGCCTGGTCCGCTGCCCGAGGTGGAACGGTTCCGGTTGGCTTCGTTGATCGTCGGGGACGGGATGATCCTGACCCGGTACCAACGATGAAGGCACCCAAGCCCCCCTCGCGTGTTGTGGAGCGCGGCCTGCTGGATCGGGGATATGACGTCATCGTCGGCGTCGACGAGGTCGGTAGGGGCGCATGGGCCGGTCCCATCATGGTGGGGGCCGCGGTGTTGCCGATCGACCGGCGGGTCTACGGCGTGCGCGATTCGAAGATGTTGACCGAGGCGGAGCGTGAGGGGTTGTTCGGTCGGATCGCCGGCTGGTGCACGGCGTGGTGCGTCGGTAGCGCCAGCCAGGAGGAGTGCGACGAGGTCGGTATGGCTGAAGCCCAGCGCCGGGCGGCTCGGCGGGCCATTGAGGGCTTGGGAGTCGCCCCCGACCACGTCGTGCTCGACGGCAAGTGGGACTTCGTCGGCCTGGGCAGCACCACCCGACTGGTGAAGGGCGACGCCACCTGTTTGTCGATCGCCGCCGCGTCGATACTCGCCAAGGTGACCCGTGACCGGCTGATGCGCGCCGAGGCGGATCACTACCCGGGCTACGAATTCGACGCCAACAAGGGCTACCCGTGCCCCAGGCACAAGATGGCGCTGCACGCCTACGGCCCCTCGGCTATTCACCGCCGGACGTGGATATTCATGGAGGGTCTGGCGTGGGGAAACGCGGGGGCCCGGGCCGCGCCCCGCCCTTGGATGCCGGTGCCCGACGAGGCGCGACAGGGAGCCCTTTTTCCGGACCAGGATCTCTAGATCAGCCGGTCGAAGCGGCCGTACCCGGAGGGATGGGTGTGCCGATCCACACTGCCAGCCTCCCGTCGGCGGCGCCGACGACCAGCGGGGTGGTCCCGGCGAATGAACAGAGCTCCACCTGGGTCTGAAGCGTTCCCGGCCACGGCGCACTGGTCACGTTGACCCGTTGCCACGTCTGGCCGGAGTCGCTCGACAGCCACATGCCGTTCATTCCGTTCTCGATGGTCGGGACCGGACCAACCGGCGAAGACTGGATCGAGCCAGCCGGCGCCTGGGCCGGGTCGGCGACGGCCAGCCAATCCGAGCCGGCCGATGCCAAGTCGGTGATGGGACCGGGGACGCCGGCCGCGAAGGCGGCCACGGACTGGCGGGTCCAGGAGGCCCCAGTGGCCGAGCGCCACAGACCGGGCGCTGGGGCGCCCCCCGATCCGGCAGCGCTCCCGTACGCGGCCAACCCGTTGCCCGTGTCGAGGCAGCCGATCATGGCCTCGTCTGATCCGAGGGCAGGGCCTGGCGTGACGGGCGAGCGGTGCCACGTGACGCCCGCTGCGGACCACCAGGCCGCGGCACTGCGATTGATCGACGGGGGAGAGGCGGAGGCCGGGACCGGGGTGAGAGCCGTGCCCACCGCCACGACGCCGATTGCCGCGGTGGCCGTGCCGGCGCTGCTGCTCGAAGACCTCGAGGTGGTGCACAGGCCGCTCGCTTCGGCCCCGGGGCGCGTGCCAGTCGTGGCCGACACGGGATCCAGCGCGCCGGTCGAGGCCCAGGTGCTGCCGGTCGGGCTCGTCCAAGCCTCGGGATATGCACCAGCTGACATACCCACTGCCACCCACGCGCCGGCGGCGACCTGGATACCGGTGGCTCCGGGAGTGGGGAGGGTGGAAGGCGATGCGGATGAGCCCGGGGCGGCGGCCTGCCACGTCGAGCCGTCCACGGAGCGGAGCGTTTGGATGGTCGTCACGGCCGGACCTATCGACTGGGGTGCAGTGGTCAGCTGCACTTGCAACGTCAGCCCGTTCAGGTCGGTGTCCACCCGCAACGGTGAGGCCTGCGGTTGGACGGGCCCGAACACCGACGGGTCCGACGACGGCTCGGTCCATCCGGCGGCCGTGCCGCTCAGCACGTGGGGTTGGCCGGGGTCGCCGTCGGCCATCACGGTCGTGCTCGTCGTTCCGGCGATGAGCGTCGGGCGCCACGTGTTGGAGGCCGCGGCCGGGCCCGGCAGGGCGATCGACGACCAGTGGAGGCCGTCCACCGACCTCCAGGCCCGCTCTCCTGTGGGCCCGCCGCCCGACGCCACGACCGAGGTCGACCCCGAGACGGTGTTCACCGCTGAGACGGCCAGGGCGGCTGACCCGGTGCCCGTCCCGGTGCCGGGCAGGGCTGGGACGTCGGAGAAGCTGGTGGACGGCTGGCTCCAGCTCACGCCGTCAGGTGATATCCAAGACGCCGGCATCCAGCCGTTACCCCGGTTGATGGCGCCAGTGGCCACCAGGCCCGTCCCTAGGGGCGCGAGCGAGTAGATGACCCGCGAACCGGCTCCGGTGAACGACGATGCCGCCGTGCTGATCAGGTGCCAGTGCAGCCCGTCGCTCGATGACCACACCGCCGCCTCGGTGCCCGAGGCAGCCGGGACCGAACCGGCCGCGTACACCAGGTCTCCTTCGGCCAAGAGGGCGTTGACCCGCGCCCCTGGTGTCGAGGCGATGACCTTTTCCGCGTCGGGCAACTCGCCCCACCTCGCGCCAGTGGTCGACGACCACATGGCGAAGCGCCCGTCCACCGTCCCCACCGCGAACAGGCCGAGGGCACCCTGCGTCACAAGGGTCATGACCGAAGGGCCGTCACTCACCGGTACTTGCTGGGCGGTGAAGGGAGCTCCAGGTGCAGCCGACAACCATACCGCGGCCTGCTCGTTGGCCCCCTCGCCCTGGTCTCCCACCACGACGGTCGCGCCACGGTAGCGGCTGGCCGCCAGGGCCTGGTTGGCGCCCGACGGGGCGAGAGCGCTCCCCGTCCACGAATTCCCGTCACCCGACGTCCAGATCGTGGCGGCTGGGGTGCCAGTTTCTGACACGCGGGTGCCGACCACGGTCCACGGATCGGACTGGCCGGGCGGGAGGAGGGCGGCGAGCGACGCAGTTGCACCCCCGCCGAGGGCGAGCGCTGGAGATGTCTCTCGCTGCCAGACGAACGGCGACGGGGCATAAACCGGCGCCGGCTCGGTGCTGGACGTCGGTGGGGCCACCGTGGTGGGGGGGACGGTGGTGCTTTGAGCGCGTCGGTGGCCTCCCGAAGAGCACGCCGTCACGGCGGTGGCCAACAACGCCACCCCGCACACCACACCAGTCGTCGCCCGCGGGCGTCGTAGCCTCGGGTCTCGGTGCAGTGGATTTGGATGGGGGGTAGGGGTCGGCACCGAGGGGGAGGTCAGCGGTTGCTGAGCCGGAAGCCGTCGCCTTCGTCACGCCGCTTCCAGACCTTCCACCACTTCCGGCGAGCCCGCTCGGCTTCGATCTCGTCGAGGATGGCCGGACCGGCGGCGGTGACGATCGAGCTGGCTTCGTCGAGGAGGGCCGCCACGTTCTCGGCGGGCTCCTCCGGCTCGGCCTCCACCGGTGGTCGCTGAAGGGATCCGACGACGAAGCTCCCATCGATGATGTCGGGCTGGTACTTGGGACACGCCTCGGGGCAGCGCCACGGCGCCTCGGGGGCCAGGTTCAACACGCAGAAGCGGGCTACTTCGCCAGTTTCATAGGTCCGGCTCTGGAAGTGGCGGCAGTCCTCGCGCATCGTCACCGCCACATGGTGGCACCTGGCTTGCATCCGCCGCAGGCCAGGTTCCGCCATACAGGGGTCCGGCCCCGCGCTTCCCAGTCCTGCGCTACATAGTGCGGGCCTGGCGTCTTTGTGGACCACGTCACATGGACCCGGCCGATCATTACACTCGTCGGCCATGACGGGCCCGTCCCGCACCGACCTGGGCGGCGTGCTCCGGCTCGCCGTGCTCCGATTGTCACGCCGGCTGCGTCAAGAAGCGGCGGGTGAGGTCACGCCTTCCCAGCTGTCGGCGCTCACGGTGCTGGCTCGGCACGGCGAGCTGACCCTCGGAGAGCTGGCGTCCATCGAACGGATCGCGCCCCCCTCGATGACCCGCATCGCGGCCCGGCTCGAGAGCACCGGGTTGCTGGAGCGTCGTTCGGACAGCTCAGACCGGCGGGTCGCTCGGGTGGCGGTTACCGCGGCCGGGCTGAAGCTGCTGCAGGCCCACCGGGCCCGCGGCGACGCGTTCGTCTCGTCTCGTCTGGCTGCCCTCACTGACGAGGAGCTCGACATCTTGGCCCGGGCCGTGCCGCTTCTCGAGCGGCTGGCCTCCGACAAGATGGCCCGTGATGGGTCCGATCAATTTGAGCGATAGCAGATGTGACCAACGTCTCTTGTGCAGATACTAACGCCTGGTCCATACTGTTCTCGTAGCTCGGGACGAACCCCCCCTCGTCCCTAGAGCCTAGCGCGAAGGACCGGCATCCCCCCCGCCGGTCCTTCGTCGCGTCTGGGCCCAGACCAAGTTTCCAGACCACATTCTCCGGCCCGAATCCCCCCGCGGATCTACGTTCGGGTCGAGGCCGGTCCGACCCTCCCCCCGGGGGCCCGCAGCCAGGCCTCGCCCGAACGCCCCCTCTCCCGCCAACTCTATGTGCCGCACGACACAGGGGCAAGGGCCGATATGCCCGTTTGGGGAGGACATGTCGCCCCAGCGCTCGAACCACTTGGGCCGGCGAGCCACGAAGCTCCTATTCTCGCGGCCGATGGCCATCCCTCTAGCTGCTTTCTCGCTGCGCATCCGGGCCCGGATCCAGAACAAACCGGGCTCGTTCGCCGCCCTGGCCACGGTCATCGGCGAGGCGGGCGGCAGCCTGGTCGGGATCGAGATAGTCGAGACGGACGGAGCGACCGTAACCCGGGACCTCGTGGTCTTCTGCGCCTCTGAAGGCCATGCCGCCACTGTCGAGGCGGCCACCCGCGCCGTTGAGAACGTGGCCGTCTTGGAAGTCGAGGACCGTACCTTCGGCGTGCACGAGCGGGGCAAGCTGAGCATCGACGCCAAGCGCCCGTTGCGTGACCGCGACGACCTCTCCATGGCTTACACACCAGGGGTGGCCCGGGTCTGCCTGGCCATCGCGGACCAAGCGGACCTGGCCCACCGTTACACCATGAAGGCCAACGCGGTGGCCGTAGTCACCGACGGCACGGCCGTTCTCGGCCTCGGCAATATCGGGCCCGAGGCCGCCCTGCCGGTGATGGAGGGAAAGGCCGTGCTCTTCAAGGCCTTCGCCGGCGTCGACGCGGTGCCCGTGTGCCTGAAGGTGTCCTCCCCGGATGAGCTGGTCGAGACGGTGCAGCGCATGGAACCCATGTTCGGGGGCATCAACCTCGAAGACATCGCCGCCCCGCACTGCTTCGACGTGGAGGCCAGGTTGGCGGACACCCTGTCCATACCGGTCTTCCACGACGACCAGCACGGCACCGCGGTTGTGGTCCTGGCCGCACTGCGCAACGCGTGCAAGCTGGTCGGCAAGGACCTGGCCGATTTGCGGATCGTGCTCTCGGGGGCCGGGGCGGCCGGGGTGGCGATCACCAAGATCCTCATGAGCGCCGGCGCATCTGACATAGTCGCGGCCGACCGCAAGGGAGCCATCTACAAGGGCCGGGAGGGCCTCGATCCCTCCAAGCAGTGGCTGGCTGATCACGCCAATCCCGAGGGGCGGTCCGGGACTCTTTCCGGGGTCTTGCGCGGCGCCGACGTGTTCATCGGGGTGAGCGGGCCGGGCCTGCTGGGCCGGGCCGACCTCGAGACCATGGCGCCTGGGAGCATCGTCTTCGCGCTGGCCAACCCGGTCCCCGAGGTCCTGCCGGAGGAAGCCGAAGGGCTGGTCGCGGTCATGGCGACGGGGCGCAGCGACTACCCGAACCAGATCAACAACGTCTTGTGCTTTCCTGGGATCTTCCGGGGTGCGCTCGACGCCGGGGCGACCAGGGTGACCGAGAACATGAAGCTCGCCGCGGCGGACGCCATCGCTGCTGCAGTGGCCCCCGGGCAGTTACATGCCGATGAGATCGTCCCCAGCGTGTTCGCCCCCGGCGTGGCCTACCGGGTGGCCGAAGCCGTCGCCGCCGCGGCCCGGGCTGACGGGGTGACCCGGGAGTCGGCGTCGCCTAGCTAGGTCTACGATCCGCCCCGGCCGGCGTGCGTCGTGTTGGAGCGCCCGGCGGGCCTCCCGAGCGGTCCACCAACCGTGCCACCGGTCCGTTACGACCGTCGAAGCGACGAAGGTAGCCACTCCCGCTACGACGTCCAACAGCCAGTGATTGCCGGTGGCCAGCACTGCCACACAAGTCACACCGGGATAGATCCACACTGCGGCAGCCCAGCTGTGCGGTCGCAGAAGCCGCCACATGGCCAGCGCCGACCAACAGGCCCACGCGATGTGCAGCGACGGCATGGCGGCGAGTTGGTTGGCGGCGGTCGCCAAGGTCCCGGTGTGCCACGAGCCGAACGCATGGGTGTTGGCCACCAGATCGGGGTAGGCCGTCGGATCGAGCAGCCGGGGGGGTGCGGTCGGAAAGGCCCAGAACACGAGCATGCCGATCAGGTTGATGAGCACCAGGCTGGTACGCAGCGGCCGGTAGAGGGTCGGCCATCTCACCCACAACAACAGGACCAAGGCGAGCGTCACGACGAAGTGAGCGTTGTCGTAGTAGTTCGAGACGAACAACGCCAGCGTGTGGTGGGTCGACAGCCAGTGGTCGAAGCTCGCTTCCGGATCGAGGTGGAGGACCTTCTCGACGTGGAGCACATCCTGGGCGTCGTGGTTGGCCATGGCAGCCCTGAGGGGGACCAGGTTGTTGACCGCGTCGTATACCCACAGGAGCCACACGATCACGATCAGCTCCAGCCAGGCGCGTGGTCGGCGGCCGCCCTCGTGAGGGCGCAAGGCCTGGGCGAGCCGGTTCCGCCGGTCTTTCCTGCCAGTCACTGCCACCCTGCACAGGAGTTGGCCACGCGCCCTGCGGTCCTCTCGTCTATGGCCCCAATCAAGTCAGTGTACGACCCTGGGTCGGTTACCGTCGTGGCCGGCCCGTTAGTATCGGGCGAACCCGGAAACCTTCTCGATGATCGCGCCGGTTGCGAGCAGCGCCTCCTCGCTGTGGGGCGGACCGGCAAGTTGCAGGCAGGCGGGCCACGGGCCGGCGCTGGCGACGGGGAGGGCCAGAGCCGGACCGCCCGACAGGTTGAACGGGGCGGTGTAGCGGATCTCGCTCAGCCGGGCCGCCTGCGCGATGGCGGGCGGCTCGTCAGCCAGCAGGGGGAGGGCCACGGCCCCCACGGACTCGAAGAGGGTGCACAGCGCGGCGGCCCAATCCCGCCCTACCTCCCAGGCGGCCACGACCTCGTCCTGGCTGATGAGCGAGGCCAGCTCGAGCCGCCGAGCGACGTCGGCAGACAGGTCCGAGGCGTGCTCCCGCCACAGCTCGGCGTGAGCCGTCCAGGCCTCGGCCGACAGGATGGTCATCGCCGCGTGGGTGGCTTCGGACCACATGGGCAAGGCGACGTCCACCACACGGGCACCCGTGGATGCGGCGTAGGCGGCCAGGGCGTGGTCGAGGGCCGCGTCGATCCAGGCTCCGGCAGGCAGCCGCAGCCGACCGATCACCGGCACCGGCTCGGTCATGCCGGCGAAGGACTGATCCATGAGGGCCAGGCCCTGAGCGGCCCGCTCGACGGTGAGGGCCAAGGGGCCGACGGTGTCGAGCGAAGGGGCGAGGGGCGCGACACCCTCCAGGCTCACCCGGCCGCGGGTCGTCTTCAGCCCCACCACGGCACAGCACGCCGCAGGGATGCGGATCGACCCTCCGGTATCGCTGCCATAGGCCACGTCGGCCTCACCCGACGCCACGGCCACGGCCGAGCCGCTGGAGGATCCTCCAGGTACCCGGCTCGGGTCGAGCGGGTTGACCGGTGTGCCGTACCAGGGGTTGATGCCGGTCACCCCGTAGGCCAGCTCGTGGAGGTTGGTCTTGCCGGCGATGACGGCGTCCCCGCGGCTCGCCGCGGCCCGGGCCCCGGCGAGGCAGGTTGCGTCCGCCGCGGCCGGTAGGGCGGACGCAGCGATGACTCTCGACCCGTTGGTCGTCGGGACCCCTTCCATGTCGATGAGGTCCTTGACCGCCACCCGGAGCCTGGTGCCCCGGCCCGGCTCGTCGAAACGGACGATCCAGGTGGCGCTGGTCACCCGGCCTGCCTCATCGGTTGTTTCCCCCGCAGCGTTGGCCCACTACCCAGCTACCGTACGACGTGACCACCTCGGCGGGCGAGGTCACGGTGGGCCTGATCGAAAGTTTTGACCGGGGGTGACCCAATGTTTGGGCCGAGACCATTAGAATCTTGGCCCGATGGAATCGGGGCACCAGGCGGGTGCGGTCTCACGCGGCGCGCTGGTGGCGCTGGCAACGGTGGCAGTCGCAGCCGTTCTGGCCGGATGCGGGTCGAAGCACAAGACCCTGGTTGCCCCACGGGCTCCGCTGGCCACCGTAGGGACCACGGCCCCGGCGCCCTCCACGACCGCCGCCCCGCCACCGGTCTGCCCGCTCAACGGCGAGCCTGCGCCGGGCGGAAAGATCCCCCAGCGACCCGCCCTGGCCATCAAGGTGGAGAACCTCCCCGAGGCTCGGCCGCAGTACGGGTTCTCGACCGCTGACGTCGTCTACGAGGAGCCTGTGGAAGGCGGCATCACTCGCTTCATCGTGATCTATCAGTGCTATGACGCGGCCCGGGTGGAGCCGATTCGCTCAGGTCGGATCATCGACCCGGAGATCGTGCAGCAGTACGGCGCTCACCCTCTTCTCGCCTACGCGGGGGCCATCCCTCCAGCCGTGAGCGCCATCGACTCGTCCAGCCTCCTCGGCCTGAGCGCGGCATCGGCGCCCGGGAGCGTGTTCCCCCGGGACTCCTCCCGCGCCGCCCCGCACAACCTGATGTCGTCCACCACGGTCCTCTACGACTACGCCGCCTCGCTCCACGGGCCCCAGACCACGCCTTCTGCGTCACCGCTGGTATTCGGCCCGCAGCCGGCCAGCGCCACCCCGGCCACCAGCGTCCACATCCCCTACGAGTTCTCGGACCTGACGTGGACTTGGGAGGCGTCATCACAGCGCTGGACCCGGTCCTACAGCGACACCGGTCCGGCCACTGAAGCCGAGGGCGGGCAGGTCAGAGCGGCGAACGTCATCGTGATGCCGGTCGAGATGTACCCGAGCCAGTACGTGGAGGACCCCACCGGCAGCCACGAGAACCTCCTCACCTTGACCGGTTCGGGGCAGGTGCAGGTCTTCCGCAACGGCACCGTGACCAGCGGGACGTGGAACCGGGCCAACCTGGCCACCAACACCACTTACCTCGACGCGTCCGGCCAGCCCATCTCTCTCACCCCGGGACAGACCTGGATCGAACTGGTGCCCACGACAGTCGGGGACGTCGTAACGCCCTGACGCCCGGGCCCCACCGCGGAAACCCCGCAAGCGAAACCGCGTTCGGGCCGAGTAATGAAAAAATGGAACGATGCCGGCCGTCGAGACCCGCATGACCGGGCCCCTCCGGCCGATAGAGCTGGCGACCGCGGCCGTGCTGGGGGGGCTGGCCGTGGTCTTGACGGTGGTGGGTTGGTTCCTTCCCCACCTCGGGCTGATCGCCGCCTTCGCCGTGGTCCCGCTCGGCGTCGTCGCCCACCACCACCGCTTGCGGGCCCTGCTGGCCTCGGCGTTCGCGGCATGCGTGTTGAGCTTCTTGGTGGCCGGAACCGGCACGGTGAGCAACATCGTCGAGTGCGCCGCCATCGGCGGCCTGGTCGGCATCGCCAAGCGCCGGGAGTGGAGCCTGCGCCTGGTCGCCCTTGGGGTGGCGGTCATCGGTCCCGTGCTCGCCGCGATCAGCGTGGGCCTGCTGGCCCTGTTCTCGTCGCTGCGAAAGCTGACGCTGACCCAGTTTCGCAACACCTGGAAGGGAATCCGGAAGATCGTCGGCGGGCTCCTCCAACAGGTCGGGCTGCTCGGGCCGATCGACCATTTCGTCAACGCAGCGCTCAGGGACTGGTGGGTGACGGTCGCCGTGGTGGTCATGGGGGCGACCGTCTGGTTCGCCGTTCTGGGCTGGGTGTTCATCGGGGCGGTGCTCGAGCGCCTCAAATGGATCCGCGCTACCGACCGCCTGGACGTCGGGCCCGACCTGGCGGAGCCGGGCCCGCTCCCGGTGACCCTCTCCGGTGTGAGCTATCGCTACCCGGGCACGGACCACGACGCGATCGACGGCGTGACCCTCACCATCTCGCCGGGCGAGATGGTGGCCCTGGTCGGTGACAACGGCTCGGGCAAGTCGACGCTCAGCCGCATCCTGGCCGGTCGCTCCGCCACCGGCGGGACGATCTCCAGGCCGGGAGCTGCCGCCCTCGGGCGCCACGGCGGGACCGCCATGATCTTGCAGCACCCCGAGACCCAGGTCCTCGGGGTGCGGGTGGCCGACGACATCGTTTGGGGCCTGCACGACGCGACGGGCATAGACATAGAGGACGTGCTGGCTCAGGTCGGGTTGGCTGGCTTCGCTGAGCGAGAGACGTCCGGGCTCTCAGGTGGCGAGCTGCAACGCTTGGCGGTAGCGGCCGCGTTGGTCCGCCAACCCCGGCTCCTGATATCCGACGAGTCCACCGCCATGGTCGACGAGGCCGGGCGGCGAGACCTGACCGCCCTGCTGCGCTCGCTGCCCACGCAAAACCACGGCATGGCAGTGGTGCACGTTACCCACCGGCCCGAGGAGGCCAAGGTCGCGGATCGGCGTTTCCGCATGCAGTCCGGCCGGTTGCTACCCGACGACGAGCTGCTGCAGCCTCGCGGCCCGGTGGAGGGCCGGGCCGCGAGCGGCTTGGGCATCGCCTCCGAAGAGCCAAACCGGCCGGCTGCGCTCGAGCTGATCGGGGTCAGCCATACGTACGGGTTGGGTACGCCGTGGGCCCAGTCCGCCGTCCGGGGCGTGGACTTGAAGGTGGGTCCCGAGGAGGGGGTGTTGATCGTCGGCGGCAACGGCTCGGGGAAATCGACCCTGGCCTGGATAATGGCCGGGCTCCTCCGACCGACCTTCGGCGAGTGCCTGCTGGGGGACGCGCCGGTGCGGGGCCAGGTCGGCTCGGTCGGGCTGGCCTTCCAGCACGCCCGCCTTCAGGTCCAGCGGGCGACGGTAGGCCGTGATGTGCGGGCCGCAGGAGCACCCGACGACGAGGCGGTGGCCGCGGCCCTGGCGGGGGTCGGTCTCGATGCCGCCGAGTTCGCCGAGCGCCGCGTCGATGCCCT
>JAFAWZ010000204.1 GCA_019241495.1 Acidimicrobiales bacterium
CTCTGACACGCCGTACATGGCCAGCCCGAGGCCGGCCGCCGAGAGGACGAAGCCCACGAGATCGAGCCGTCCGGCGCCGTCGCTGCGGTGGCGGTCCAAGAAGAGCATCCCGAAGATCCACGCCGCCACCCCGATGGGGAGATTGACGAAGAAGACCCAGCGCCAGGACAGCTCGGTGACGAACACCCCTCCGAGGACGGGCCCGAGGGCGGGCGCCAGAGCGGTGGGAACGACCAGGATGCTGGACGCTCTCACCCTCTCCGCCGGCGGATAGGTACGAAACATCAGGGCCATCCCGACGGGAACCATCAGGCCACCGCCTACGCCTTGCACGACGCGGAAGGCGACCAGCTCGGCCAGGTTCTGGGCGATCCCGCACAGGGCGGAGGCCACGGTGAACACGACGACCGAGGCGAGTAGCACCCGTCGGCCACCGAGGCGGTCACCGAGCCAGCCCGACACGGGAATGAACACGGCCAGGCTGACCAGATAACCGATGGCGACGGTGTCGACCGAGTCGGGGCGGACATGGAAGTCCCGCCCGATCGTGGGCAAGGCCACGTTCACGATCGTCGTGTCCATGATGTTCATGAACATGGCGGACACGAACACCACCGCCACCGCGATTTTCTGGTTACGCAAGGTGTCCTGCCAGCTCATGGCACCGCCTTCGAGACCCCGCAATGTGTCAGGTGCGTTCTACACAGGTAGTTGGTCGAGCGAACGGGCATGCTATCGGGCGGCGCATCCGGAGCGGCTCAGCGTTCGGGGAGGAGGGAGTAGTCCGGAAAGTTGCCGAACAGTCGTTCCCCAGGGCCATCGGGGCCGTAGGTCACCGCGTGGACCAGCAGGTCCCCGCCCACGAAGGCGCCCTTCCAGGAGTGGCCCAACCCCCCGAAGACCTCTTCTCGGTCGCCGCGGCTGCGGGGCTTGTTCACGCCGACCTTGAAGGACTGCAGCTGCTCGGCCACCCGCTCGGCGAAGTCGAGGTCATCGGTGGCGATGGACCCGACGAGAGAACCGTTGCTCGCGTTCATGGCGGCCAGGAGCTCTGACTCGGTGTCGACGACGACCACGGAGTCGAGCGGCCCGAACGGCTCGGCGTGGTGCAAAGACCAAGAGGCGGGCGGCTGCAGAACGCACGCCGGCGCCACGTACGCCGCCGTGTCCTGGGCGTCGAGGAAGGAACCGTCTCCCAGGCTGCCGCGGTAGAGGGGAATGCCTCCGCCCCGCACCGCCTCGTCGAGTTGCTTGGCCAGGTCGGCGGCCTTCGTTGCGTGTATGACCGGCCCGAAGTCGATCTCCGGGAACGGGTCGTCGGGCCCGGCCACGGCCAGGGGGTGCCCGAAACGCACCGACTTGATCACCGGCAGGTAGGTGTCCAAGAAGGCCGGGAACAGCCGGCGCTGGACGACGTAGCGGGGGTAGGCAGTGCAGCGTTGTTTGGCGTACTCGAAGCCCTTGCGCAGATGCTGGGCCAGGAGGTGCCACTGGGTGAAGTCCCACACGCCCCAAGTGTTGAGACCCTCTTGCTCGAGCATGTGGCGCCGCCCGGTGTCGGCCAGTGACACGGCCGCCCTGCGACCGTTGGCCCGCCCACCGACGAAGGCCAGAGCTCCTATGCCGTCGCTGCGGATCAGCGCCTCGCCCAGGTACCCGCCGACACCTGACAGGAGGGTTACGGGCAGCTGGGCCCGCTTCATGAGGGCGTGAGCCAGGGTAAGGGTATGGAAGCCGCCCTGGCTCGGGGTCTTGGCTACTACTGCGTTGCCCGCCAGGAGCTGGACGAGCTCGGCGTGCACCTGGACGCTCATGGGGTAGTTCCAGCTGGCGATGTTCGACACCGGTCCGGGAAGGGGCACCCGCTCGTCGGGAGTACCCACCGCGAGCTGCCGTTCGATCTCGCCGACGTACCATCGCACGCCGTCGAGGCAGCGGTCCACATCGGCGCAGGCCAACCGCCATGGCTTGCCTATCTCCCACACGAGGAGCAGAGCGAGGAGGTCCCGCTGCTCGGTCATGGCGTCCACCGCCGCCGTGACCCGGGCTCGCCGCTCGTCGAGGTCCACCTGGCTCCACTTGGCGTGCTCCGTGCAGGCGTGCACCACCGCCGCCACCGCCTCGTCGTGGTCGACCCGCGGAGGCCCAGGGATCGGCGTGCCATCGACCGGTGTGACGTGGTCGCCAGGTATGCCGACCCGCCTCCACTCGCCTCGGATGAGGTTGCGCAACCGGTCCGAGTCGAATGCTTCGGGCGCAACCGATACGCAGCGGGCGTAAGCCTCCCACCATGAGGTGCCGGATTTGAGGGTCAGTGCCATAGGTCGATCCTAGGTTTGTGACCTGTTTGGTCACGAACCCCGACAGCTCCTAACGTCGCCCCGGTGGAAAAGCTGGCCTTCTTGCTGATGGGCCCACCTGCCATGGTGCACCCCGACGTAGCGAGCGCCCTGCGGGCCGTGACCGTCTCAGAGATGAAGAGGTTGGGCGCTCACACCGTCCAGGTGAACGTCAGCGACGAGGCTCTGGGCCATCCCTTCGGTGTGGAGCCCGACAGCGATGCCGAGCAGATCCTGGCCGCGGTGTTCGCCTGGGTGGATACCGCGGAGGGGTCCCGGGTGGCGGCCGCCCTTCCCGACCCCACCCCCACGGAAGCGCGCTGGCACGGTTGGTTGGTTTGCGAGTCGGAGCCTCGACCCAACCGGGCTCAACCGCCCGGGCCCGATGGGCGGGTGCCCGGCTTCGCCCAGCTGGCCGCCCTCAGCCGCCCGGCCCATCTGAGCTGGGGAAAATGGCGGCGGCTGTGGCAGGGCGGGCACACGGCGGTGGCCCTCCACACCCAGGCCACCTTCCGTTATGTCCAGAACCTGGTGTTCCGCCCGCTGACCGCGGGGGCGCCGGGCTACGCCGCCATCGTAGAGGAATGCTTTTCCATGGACGCTGCCTCGGACCTGCACCCCTACTTCGACGCGATCGGTGACGAAGCCCGCCTGGCGCGCCATATGGCCGCCATGTCCGAGAGCTCGGACCGCTTCATGGAAGGCTCTGCCCCCCTGGCGTGGACCATTGAATGGGTCCATTAGCTTGTGCCCCTGTGCGCGTCGCTGAGCCTGTGCTGCTGATGGGCTCGCGTTGACCGGGTTCGACCAGGGTGAGTTCCGCACCGTGCTCGGCCACTTCGCCAGCGGGGTGGCGTTGGTGACGGGCATGCACAGAGGTCATCCGTCCGGCTTCACCTGCCAGTCCTTCTTCAGCCTGTCCCTGGCGCCTCCGCTCGTGGCCTTCGCGCCCGGGAAGGCGTCACAGAGTTGGCCTCGGGTGTCCAGCACCAGCCAGGTCTGCGTGAACATCCTGGCCTCCGACCAGGAGGCCTTGGCCCGCGTCTTCTCCCAGAGCGGGGCGGACAAATTCGCGGGTGTCGGTTGGTCCCCGGCGGCCAACGGCGCTCCCCGGCTCCACGGCGCCCTGGCGTGGATCGACTGCGCCATAGAGCAGGTTCACGAGCATGGCGACCACTACCTGGTGGTGGCCCGGGTATCGGATCTGGACAGCCGTCCGGGTCAGCCGCTGCTTTTCTATCGGGCCGGTTTCGGGAACTTCAGTCCCTGAACCCGGTTCGGGGAGGGTCCCTCCGGTCGCCGTAGAGGCGCGCTATCATGGTCGACAGCGGGGTACACAGGGTGACGGCAGCGAGAACCTTGACGTGTGCCGTTCAGGGGTTCCCCAAGCTGTGCCCCCGAGGAGCGACGGTATCCGGGAATGGAAGGAATCCCGAATAGGTTGAACTGAGAGGCCCGATCGGAAGATCGAAGGCCGTTGGTGGCTCACGGGGCCCGCGATACCGGCCCCCGCCGGGAAATGGCAGCCCCGAACCACCGGGCAATCGGACGCCAGGCACGAAATGCCAGGCCACGACTGGAGAAAACAAGCTGGATCAGATCACGTTAGAGACAGCGGTGATCGCTGACGCGGGAGGATGGGCGTCAGAGGCCGACCGGGTCGCGCTCGAGGCCGAGCCGCTGGCGTGGACGGCCGCCCTGCGCCGCTTGATCCATCAGACCGACGATGGCATCCGCGGCGCTTCGGACCTGACTGGAGAGCTGCGTGAGTTGGTGCTGGCCGACCTGCGGGCCGAGCGGGACCGGCTGGCCGCCGCCCTGGCCAGGGTGTCGGGCGAATCGATCGACCTGTTGGTGCCAGGTGATCTGTCCATGCAGGGCAATTCTCGCTCGCCCGGGCTCAACGGCGAAGCCAACTCGGCCGGTGACGGGCCGCGCACCCGGTCGGCCACCGAAGCTGGCGACCCTCAGCCGGTGGATCCACCTCTCCTGCAGGCCTCCTGGGCCGAGGGGCGGATCGTCGTGTGGGCCGGGGGTCCGGGGGTCGAGGCGGGTCCCGAAGACGTGGTCGAGCTGCTGGAGAAAGCCGAGGGCTCTGCCATCGGGTGGGAGCGCCACACCCCGGTCCCCATCCCGTCTGGCGCCACCGTCGAGGGACGCTCGGCGCCTTTGTCCCAGACGCTCGGTTGGCTGGTGGGAGTGGGCGCTGGCCACGCCGAGGACCGCATCGGGCCCAGCCTGCGGTGGTTGGGGGAGGTGGCCAGATGGGGCACCGAGCTGGTCGCCCAGGGTCACATGGTGCCGGTCCTGCGGGCGGCTACCGGTGGCGCCTCGGGCTCCAGGACCGGATCGGCCCGCCACCGGGTGCGGTGGGTCCCCGCCCTGGTCGGGCGGGAGCGCCTCCACGATCTGGTGGTGCGCATGCCGACGGCCGTCTCGGCCCTGCAGAGCGGGTCGCCGGCGGACGCGCTGGCCCGCTCCATCCTGGCCGCCGTGGTCGACGCGGTGTCGCGCACCGGAGCGGCCCGATTGGTGGCGCCGGCCGCGGTACCGAATGCCTCGACCCGTTACGAGATCGCCGAGGCGGTGCTGGCCGGCCTCGACGGCCGCCCGTTCTCCGCCCAGGTCGAGCCCGCGGGGCGCATCGGTGAGGATCTGAAGCGATGGGCCGCGCCCGTCACGTCCAACCACCGGGTGGGGTTGTCGGTCCGTCTGGATCCGCCCGGTCCCGACGGCGGATGGCTGCTCACCGTGGAGGCCACGGGGGTCGACAAGCACTCCATGCCCGTCGAGCACGCCCTGGTCGTGTCGTCAGGCACCAAATCGCAGCAGGTCGAGGCCCAGCTGCGCCGCCTGGAGCGGCTGGTTCCAGCCCTGCGCCGGCCCACCACCCGGCGTGGCCAGGTGGTGCTCGACAACGACGAGGCCGTCGAGCTCATGTTCACTACCGGGCCCGGGCTTCAGTCCGCCGGTTTCGAAGTGATGCTCCCCCGGGTGTCGCGCCGCAAGCCCTCTCCGCAGCTACGGCTCTTCGCCGAGGCCATCGGCGGCGAGTCCCAGGTCGGTGTGCGCCAGCTGTCGAATGTCCGCTGGACGGTGCTGTTCGACGATCTGGAGCTCGACGCGGCCGAGATCTCCCGGCTGGCCAAGGAGGCTCAGCCGCTGGTCCGGGTGCGAGGCCGGTGGGTGCACCTGGACCGCGCCGATCTGAACGCGGCGGCCGCCGCCCTCGCCGAACGGGCCTCGATCACTCAAATGTCGGGCGCGGAGATGATCCGCCACGCCGTTGGCCTGGAAGGCGGGGCGATAGGCGGCCCGGTCCGCGTGGACGGCACCGGCTGGGCGGCCGATCTCCTCCGGGGGGCCACCAGTCACCCGCCCGCCCCGATCGACACCCCCGACGGCTTCGCCGGTCAGTTGCGGAGCTACCAGGCCGAAGCGGCTGGATGGCTCGGCTTCTTGGACCGCGCCGGCCTGGGTGGCTGCCTGGCCATGGACATGGGTCTCGGCAAGACCCCAACCCTCCTGGCCCACTTGATGGTCGACAAGGGCCACGGCCCGGCCCTCGTGATCTGCCCGCCTGCCGTGCTCGGCAACTGGGCCGCCGAGGCGGCCCGGTTCACTCGCCGGCTGAAGGTGTCGGTTCACCACGGGCCGCGGCGAGCCGAAGGCGACGCCATCGCCCGGATGGCCGCCAACGCCGATCTGGTCCTCACGACCTATGGGACCGCGGTGCGCGACATCGACGCCCTCTCGGCGATCACGTGGCGGCGGGTTGCCGTGGACGAGGCCCAGGTGATCAAGAACCACACCAGCGACACGGCGCGCGAGCTGCGCCGGCTGCAGGCCCATTCAAGATTGGCCCTGACCGGTACCCCGGTGGAGAACGGCCTGGGTGACCTCTGGGCCATCCTCGACTGGACCAACCCCGGTCTGGTGGGCGGACGGGCCGCATTCATCGAGAACCTCTCCCGCAACAGCGCGGCGGCCGACTCCACGAGCGGAGGTGGCACCGAGGACAGTGGCGCTCCGGTTCCCGTCCCTGCTGCCCGACGGAGTGAGGAGAGCGCGCTGCGCGCCCTCAACGGGCTGCTCATCTTCCGACGTACCAAGAACGAGCCGGAGATCGCGGCCGAGCTTCCGGACAAAGTGGATCGCCTCGATCACTGCAGCATGACCCCCGAGCAGATCGGCCTGTACCAGGCGGTGGTGAACGGCTTGCTGGACGAGGGCCTCGACGAGGACGCTCAGCAGCGAAAGGGCCAGGTTCTGGCGGCCATCACCGCGTTGAAGCAGATCTGCAACCATCCGGCCGCCTACTTGGGGGAGGAGGACGACAAGGACACCCTCGTCGGCCGATCCGGCAAGCTCGCCCGGCTCGAGGAGATCGTGGGTGACGTGTTCGCGGCGGGTGAACGGATCCTCATCTTCACCCACTTCGCCCGCTGGGGCGAGAAGCTCGCGACATACCTGAGCGAGCAGACAGGGGTGCACATCGGCTGTTATCACGGCGGCCTGACCCGCAACGTGCGGGACCAGCTGATCAGCCAGTTCCAAGCCGGTGAGGGCGCCGGGGCGTTAGTGCTGTCCATCAAGGCTGGTGGCTCCGGGTTGAACCTCACGGCCGCCAACCACGTCGTCCTATACGACCGCTGGTGGAACCCGGCCGTCGAGGACCAGGCCCGTGACCGGGCCTGGCGGATCGGCCAGGACAACACCGTCATGTGTCACCGTTTTGTCTGCCCCGGTACCGTCGACGAGCGGGTGGAGGAGATCGTCGCGGGCAAGCGTCGGGTGGCCGGCATGGTCTTGCCCGCCCGGAGCAGCCTGGGCGACCTCGACGCCGACCAGCTGCGGGTCGCTCTCGGCCTGCGTGACGAAGAGCTGGTCGAGGAGGAAACCGTGCCGGTCGAGCCGGGAGGCGAGGAGGAGGCGGCGTGAGCGACGTTGCGGAGCGAACCAATGTGGCAGGTCGGGGCAGCAGTCCCGAGATGGTGCCCCGATGAGCAAGCGGAGACGGCCGGCGGCCTCCAGGCGGCTGGCCGAACAACGGTTCTGGGGCGTGAACTACCAGCCCGCTCCGGCCGGCGAGAAGATCCGGCCCAGCCGCGACCCCGGCGTGCTGGCGCGCTCGCTCGGGACGCCGCCGCTTGCTGTCGACGGCAACGTGGCCCAGCGCCATCTCACCGCCGTCTACGAAGAAGCGGTACGGGCCGCCACCGCCCTCGCCGCCGCCAACGACCTGCTCGAGCTCGACGACGACTGAGCCCTTGAGACGACCGAGCCGTCAACAGGTGGACTAACAGGCGGACCATGAGCAGGTGCAGGCCGGCACTGTTTTCCCCGGCGGAGCCGGGGGACATGCCGGGAATGCGACTGCTCATGAGCCACCTTCATGAGTCGCTCCCCAGCCGCAGATTGGTTACTTGTACCGATATGTGATGCGGCCCCGGGTCAGGTCGTAGGGGCTGATCTCGACTTGGACCTTGTCGCCGGGGAGGACCCGGATCCGATTCATCCGCATCTTTCCCGAATTGTGCGCCAGCACTTCGTGGCCGTTGGCCAGTTGAACCTTGAACATGGCGTTCTTAAGGGCTTCGCTCACCGTGCCTTCGAGCACGATTGCGTCTTCCTTGCCTTGTGCCAGCGTGGCTCCTCTCGTCCGTACCGGTCGACTCTCGACCGAACTCGGGCCTGTTTCATAGTGTACGGGGCTCGACGCTCGGGCTGGAAGGTTCAGGAGATACTTCGGGTCGTGAGCGTCTTGGCAAAGTGCCATACGGGCCGCGAGCTGCCCTGAACCGAGCCCATCACGGCGCAGAACGCCTGCATGAACCACTCGATGTCCTGCGAGGTGGTCGGCAGCGGCGGTAGCAGCTTCAACACATCCATGTGATCCCCGGCCGCCTGGGTGAGGATCCGATGGTGCTCGAAGAGGGCGCACACCACCATCTGGGTGAACAGGCCCTTGCGGGCCAGGGTGAGAGGTGAGTAGCGGGCTCGCAATCGGAGGGAGGCAGGCGCCCCGAATTCGATCCCGATCATGAGCCCCCGGCCACGTATGTCGGTGATGAACTCGTAGCGCGACGCGGCACTCCGCAGGGCGGACATGAGCTCGTCGCCTCTGGCCGCGGCGTTAGCGACGAGCCCTTCCTCTTCGATGACCGCGAGGGCGGCCAGACCGGCTGCGGCGGCCAGGTTGTTGTGGCTGAAGGTGGTGTCGTGGACCAGCACGCGGGTCATCGACGAGTAGACCTTGGAGAAGATCCGGTCGGTGCCGAGAGTGGCGGCCAGCGGCACGATGCCACCCGAAAGGATCTTGGCGACCGCCACCAGATCCGGTTCCACGCCGTCGTGCTCGAAGCTGAAGAAACGACCCGTACGCCCGGTGCCGGCCTGCACCTCATCGCAGACCAGCACGGCTCCATGGGCGTGGAGCAGGTCAGCTGCCGACTTCAGGTATCCGGGGGGACAGACCGCCACTCCCTTGCCTTGCACAGGCTCGATGATCAACGCGGCCACGTCGCCTCGTGCCAGCTCCCGGCCGAGCGCGTCCAGATCGCCCATCGGCACCATGGCGCTGGGCAGGAGGGGACCGAAGCCGGCCCGGAACTCTTTGGCCCCGTTGACCGACAACGCTCCGGCGGTGAGCCCGTGATAGGCGTGGTCGCAGTAGAGGACCCGGTCCTTCCCCGTGGCGTAACGGGCGAACTTCAAGGCAGCCTCGACCGCCTCGGTGCCGCTGTTGCACAGGTAGGCCCGGTCGAGGTAGGGGGCCCGCTTGATGAGGGCCTCTCCCAGCAGGCCGGCCAGAAGCGGGGTGTCCATCTGCACCAGATCGGCCAGCTCGGCGTCGAGCACGTCGCGCAGGGCTTGGCGAACGACGGGGTGGTTGCGGCCTACGCCGAACACCCCGAAGCCGCCCAGATAGTCGAGGTAGCGCGCGCCGGCGTCGTCGTAGAGGTAGCAGCCCTCGCCGCGTACCCAGTTCCTGTCCAGGCCTATGGAGTGGAGCACCTTGGCCATCTGGGGGTTGAGGTAGCGCGACCACAGGTCGGTACCCTCGCCCGACCTTCCCGCCATCAGCCCGGCAAGGTCGAACCCCATCAGTCGCCCGTCTTCATCAGTTACTGAGCGCGGCCCGTAGGGACTGCTTCAACGATTTGGTGGTTGCCAGCACGGCGCTGGGCTCGTAGCCGCAGTGGGCCATGCAGTTGGCGCAGCGCGGATCGCGGCCCCGGCCGTACTTGTCCCAGTCGGTCGTCTCCACCAGCTCCCGGTAGGTCTCGGTGTAACCGTCGGCCATGAGGTAGCAGGGGCGCTGCCAGCCGAACACCGAGTAACTCGGAATGCCCCACGGGGTGCACTCGTAGTCTACCTTGCCCTCCAGGAAGTCCAGGAAGAGAGGACTGTGGTTGAGCCGCCAGTGCTTGCGTCGGCCATCTGAGAAGGCGTCGGCAAAGAGCTCGTGTGAGGTCCGCGTCGACAGGAAGTGCACCTGGTCCGGAGCCTTTTCGTAGGCATAGCCCG